>CAZGOX010000470.1:0-1875 GCA_964527955.1 uncultured Opitutaceae bacterium
TGCAGGCAGGCCACCGACGACAACCCGCAGAATTCGAATAAGAAGTGGGTTTGTAGCAGGGTCTGAAGTATGCCCGGACGGGCGGGGCCGCCCGTCCCTACCTTCCAAACCGCTTCGAGCGCCTCCACAGGCTCGACGCGGGACGAAACCCGTACAAGGCTGGCGGACTTATGAGCTCGGCGGACTATCTGGAATCGATGTTCGGTCTCAAGGGAAAGGTCGCGGTCGTCATCGGAGGGACGGGCGAACTTTGCGGGGCGATGGGGGAGGGGCTCGCCGCCGCGGGAGCAGAGGTGGTGCTGGTGGGTCGTAGCGCGGAGAAAGCGCAGCCGCGGCTCGAGCGGATCGCGGCCAAGGGCGGCAAGGCCTGGTTCCGGGCGGTCGAGGCGACCAAAAAGACGGAGCTGCAGGCGCTGCTGGAGGCCGTGCTGGCGAAGTCCCGGAAGGTCGATATCGTCATTAACGGCGCGGGGATCAACTCGGGGACGCCGTTCCTGGACATCGACGATGAGGATTTCGACAAGGTGATGCGGGTGAACCTGAAGAGCCTGCTCTTCAGCTGCCAGGTCTTCGGAGGCCACATGGTCAAGAGAGGGGAAGGCGGCTCGATCATCAACATCGGCTCTATGTCCGGGCTGATTCCACTCTCCGGCAGGTTTGTCTATTCGATCACGAAGGCCGGGGTCCACAACCTGACTATGAATCTTGCCAGGGAATGGGCCCCCCATCGGGTGAGGGTGAACACGCTTGTCCCGGGCTTCTTTCCGGCGGAGCAGAACCGGAAGCTCCTGACCCCGGAGCGGATCGCCGCCGTCCTTGGCCACACCCCGATGAAGCGCCTCGGCGAGGCGCGCGAACTGGTGGGCGCGGCGCTTCTCCTGGCGAGCGACAGCGCGGCTTCCTTCATCACCGGCGACGAATTCGTCGTGGACGGCGGCTACGCGGCAATGACCATTTGACAGGCGTGAGACCGCCAATCCCCGCCACTGGGAGCGAACCTCAACTGATTTACCTGAACGATATTGGCAAAGACCCCTTGCCGTGAAGCCGATCAACCGATTCCTCCTGGAAAATAACCTGCGCATCGCGCAGAACCCATGCGTCAGCCCGGATTTCTGCCTGGATTGGGAGGGCCTGCTTGCCGACGTCCGGGAGGGGAGGGCGACCGAACATCCCAAGAGCAGGTTCAGCACGCGGGCCGGTGACTGGACGCTCGTTGAGAATTCCCGCGGGGACTGCGCCTGGAAGCTCCATGGAACCGCGGCGCCGCTGGAGGGCGGGCAGGAGCTTTCCGGGGTGGGCATGCTGTTCCCGGCCAGCTGGGAGAACCTGCTGGCGATGAAGAACCTGGTGCTTGAGCACGACCCGGCCTCGACGATCTTCCCGTCGGCGGGGGGCTGCCTCGGGCGCAGCACGATCGGGGTCGGGGCGCGGTTTACGACGCTCCACTGGCCTGCCGTGGAGTGGGCGATGAGCGCCTTGGGGATCGGCCTCACGGCCAACCAGAACAGCATTCCGCGCGAACTCGTGTACGACGTCGACGCGATGCTCGACGGCCGGCTGGACACAGTGCCGTTTCCCTTCATCGGAACCCAGGTGCCCGAGGGGCACCAGGGTCAGAGCGTCGAGGGGATGAGCCACGGATGCGTCCTGTCAAAACTCCGGACGGGATTTCATCGCTGCCGGGTACCGTGGAGCTTCAACGCCGACCATCAGCCGATCGGCGGAAAATTCGACGCCCGGGAGGATGCGCTTGTGCGGGGCTGCCTTCTCGCCAGCTACATCACCTTCGACCTTTCGCCGGAGCTTGCGCTGGACCGCCCGGCCGCCCTTGCCGACATCCCTCCCGACCTGGTCGCGAAGGTTCGCGGGCGC
>CAZGOX010000471.1:0-1873 GCA_964527955.1 uncultured Opitutaceae bacterium
ACTTCCTCACGTGGCAGAAACACCTTCCGATACTTGCCGGCCACATTTCCGTGCCGGTCGATGATAACCGCGGTGTTGAAGATGGCCGGCCCCGCCCAATCCGAGAGGCCGGCCACGAAATACATCCCATACTTGCGGGCCGCTTGGCCGAGTCGCCTCGTGCTGGGGCCTGGAATCTCCTCCGCGGCGCCGACATAGGTCTTGGAACTCCCTTCCATGAGGATTTCCTCACCCAGGCAAACAATGTCCGGCTTCTCCTTTGCAATTTCATCGATCGCCTTGAGATAGGCGCCCACGTTGTCCGGGTTGTCCCGTGGATGCAGGGAAACGGTTCCGACACGGACCCACCTGGCGGGCGGTGGCTGGGTCTCCTCAAAGGTGATGTCGTCCCACCAAACGGTCCCCTGCGGGGCCCATCCGAGGGTCAATTCAAGCCTGGCGCACGCGGCACCCGGCGGAGCCGGCACCGAGAGCGTTGTGCGTGTCCAGTCCCCATCCGGCGATTTTTCGTATGCGTAGTCGGGCTGCCCCACGCGATGCCCCTGGTTGTCCAGCCAATCGAGCCGGGCCACAACTTGCCGCGATTCGTCATGGACCCCGCGCGCCCGGTAATACGCCGTCAGCCTGTAGGTACGGCCGGCCAGGATGCCCTTGATGGCGTAGGCCCAGCCGCCGTACTCGGCGGGATTGCCGTCCCCCGAAATGGCCAGCGCATCGGGAGCCGAACGAAAATGGGAAGTGTCGAGAAAGCACTTTGGCTGGATCTCCGCCCTTTGGGCCCAGACCGACCAGCCTGGGGCGGCCTGTCCGTCCTTGCTGAAGTTCCTCAATTCAAGACGCAGCTCGTCGGCCTGTTGAGCGCGGCTCGGACTGGACAATACCCCAACCAGGCATACGCAGAAAATCGGAAGGGGGCGGAGCGATCGCATGGCTATGTCAATTGGAGGGAGTCAGATGAAGTCAACCCAGGCCAATCCCATACGATCTACGCTTCTGATCTCCAGCGCAAATCCAACACCATCGGGGCCGGGTCGGCGGCCCGCTGCTCGATTCTGTAATTCATTACAGAATCCAGGACCCTTTAGATTGGCCTTACCGGGTAGCGCAAAGGAGGATCGCCGGTCCGGCACCGTTGGGAGTGTACTCCCGTCCGATCAATTCAATTCCAGTGTAGCCCACCGCCCACAAGACCTCGAACATTGCCTCGAGCGTCAGCCAGACGGACTCAGGGCGCACACCGCTCAGGTAGTGCTCGGTCGGCTCGTGATGTATGCGCCCACGGAGGCGGCCAGGCGCGGCCGAGGCTTCGACCTCAGGGCAGTAATGCGTCTGCAACCAAAGCATCGGCGAAGCCTTGCAGGCGGACTCAAGAAACCGTTCGGGCCAGCGAAGGTGGTATAGCAATCCGAGGGACATGATCACATCGTAATTCCTGTCGAAGGTCACCTTGGGCTCGTCGAGATCATCCTGGATGAATTCAATGTTCCTGCAGCCCCTTAGCTCCGCCAGCAGTCTTGCCTTGGCTAGACTTTCGGGCCTCACCTCGACAGCCCGGATTTGGGCGTTGGGGAATTCCCGCGAAAGCAGGGTTGTATGTCCGCCCTCGAAGCAAGCGCATTCAAGGATGCTGGCCGGCTGGCGCGCTGATGCCTGCAGCCTCTTGATGAGAGGCCACACCCGCGTGTCCCTCTCGGCAAAGTACGTCGAGCCGTAACTCTTTCCGTTCAGCGTAAAGCCCGTGAACCACGCCCCGAGCGCCGCCACTCGCTGGGCGATGGGGTCGGGGTCGATGGGTGCAGTGCTCTGGCTCAAGGGAGTGGCCATGATTGCTGGGATTGCACTTTTGCGTAAAGCCAATTCAGCCCTCGTTTGG
>CAZGOX010000472.1:0-1872 GCA_964527955.1 uncultured Opitutaceae bacterium
TGGCACGACGTCCAGCGGCGGGTCCGGCCAGTCCGGGACGGTCTTCCAAGTGAGCACGGACGGGGCCACGTTCAATACAGTCTATGCCTTTAACGGTGGCTCGGACGGGTCGGCCCCCTTGAGCCCGTTGATTCAGGGCCCAAACAGCGTGCTTTACGGGGTGACGACCTCGGGTGGCACCGGCTCCAACGCCGCCGGAACCGCATTCTCACTGACGATTGCAGGCAATTTCACGGTTATCCATTCGTTCGACCTCGGTGGCGATGGAGGCGGTGGCGGCATAGGCCAAGGACTGATCCAGGGCACGGATGGCAATCTCTATGGCACTGCCCCGAGCGGCGGCGCCAACGGCTCCGGAACGGTGTTCCAGATGGGCGTCAGCGGCTCCGGGTTCACCGTGCTCTATGCATTCGGTGCCGCCCCCGACGGTGTTGCTCCCTCCGGCTCTCTTGTCCAGAATTCCTCAAGTCTCCTTTTCTATGGCGCCACCAGCTTAGGCGGGAGTGCGGGCGCAGGAACTGTGTACTCCGTGGCTCCGGGTGCTTCGACTCCAGCCCCGGTCATCACGAGCCCGCTCACCGACACCGGCACGGTCGGTGTAGCGTACAGCTACCAAATCACGGCCACCAACAATCCGACGAGCTTTGGCGCCAGCAGCACGGACCTCGGCAATCTCCCCGGCACCTTCACCTTTGATCCGGCGACCGGCATCATCTCGGGAACCCCGACGGCAAGCGGCACTTTCACGGTCAATATCTCAGCGACCAACGCGGCGGGATCCGACAACAAGGTGCTCACCCTGAAGTTTTTCGCCGTCATACCCTTCTCCCATCTGAGCGGCCCCGTCGGCCTCGCCTTTGAACCCGGCGGCCTTCTCAACGCCGCCAACTATACCGGCGGAAACGTCATCAAGGTCCTGCCCACGGGGCTGGCGGTGATCAGCCCGCCCTTTGTCTCGGGATTCAGCCTCGCGGCCTATCCGGCTTTCTACGGCGCCGACATGTATGTGTCGGACTCCAACAACAACGTGGTCGTCAAGGTCACCCCGGCCGGCGTCACCAGCACGTACTCCAGCGGATTGACGCAGCCCGTCGGCGTGGCCTTTGACGGCAGCGGCAATCTCTACATCGCCAATTTCGGAACCGGCATAATCACGAAAGTGCCGCCCGGCGGCGGCGCCGGAACGACGTTCGCCTCAGGGCTTCAAGGTCCGTCCGGCCTGACCTTTGACGGCTCCGGCAACCTCTACGTCTCAAACGCCAACAGCAACACGATCTCCGTCATCAGTCCGGCGGGCGCCGTGAGCACGTTCGCCACCTCGCCCCTTCTCTCGAAGCCCTGGCAGCTGGCGTTCGACAGCACGGGCAATCTTTATGTCGCCAACGTCTTCGGCAACACGATCAGCAAAATCTCCCAGACGGGCGTCGTAAGCACGTTCGCCACGGGATTGACCGGTCCGACCGGCCTGGCCATCGACGCGACCGGCAATTTCTTCGTCTCGGAATTCCCAATCGACGAAATCGTCGAAATCCAGGCCCCGCCGCCAATCATCCCCAATCCCATCCTGCCGCCGGTCGTTTCCAGCGCGACGGACACCGACGCCATCGGAAATCCATATTCCTATTCGATCCAGGCGACCAATCCGCCGATCACGATCTACGACGCAGCCCCGATGCCCCCCGGATTCACCATCAATACGGCGACCGGAGTCATTTCAGGCACGCCCACGGCGGCGGGGGTGTATACGATCGATCTGCTGGCCACCAATGGTGGCGGCTTGGGCACGGGCACGCTGACGCTCACGGTTCCCAAGTCTCTGGCCCAGGTCACGCTTCCTTCCGTGACCCAGACCTACACCGGCAACCCGGTGCC
>CAZGOX010000473.1:0-1869 GCA_964527955.1 uncultured Opitutaceae bacterium
TCACGATGACGAAGGAATTGAACAGGTTGGGATAGGCGGCGGGACTGAAGATCCCGAAGCTGTACCAGATGTTATGCTTATCCAGGGCCGCCGGGCTGGTGCCTCCGAGATAGGTGGTCACCGTGACGATGCCGATGACGATGGACAGGAGGCAGAGGACCCAGATGGCGCGGTGGGGGGTGAGGTTCTTGCCGTGCAGCAGGCCGAAGTGCGACCCGACCTCCTTGTCGCGGCCCATCGCATAGGTGACGCGGGCCCCCGTGTTCAGGCAGGCGAGGGTGGTGCCGATCAGGGCGAGGAAGACCGTGAGCGCCTGGACCAGCATGAAGGCCTTCCCGGCGGAAGCGCTGCCGAAGAGCCACGTGCCGGTGATCAGCATCAAGTCGCCAATGGGAGCGCTTGAGGCGCCGGCATTGCCGAGATTGTAGCCGTTGTTCAGCAGGTAGTTGGCCGCGAAATACTCGAACAGGTAGCAGATGGCGCCCTGGATGGTCAGGGACAGCAGGATGGCCCACGGCAGGTCCTTCTTCGGATTCTTCGCCTCCTCGCCCATGGAGGTCACCGATTCGAAGCCGACCAGGATGAGGATCGCGATACAGGCCTGGATGAAGGTGTAGCTGAACTTGTGCGGGGCGACGACCGAGGCCGCGGTCGGGTGGTAGTTGAACGTCGCATTGTTGCTCGCGTCAGCCGTCCAGGCGCCCGTCTGGTAGTCGATGGTGAAGGGAGCGGCCTTGTCCACCGTGGTCGGCTTGCCATTGGCGTCCGCCGGCAGGGGATTGCCGTCCTTGTCCGAGCCGTCGGTCATCTGATAGGCGGGCGTGCCGTCGGCGTTCTTGGTCGGCTTGCCGTTGGCGTCGAGCACGGGGAGCGGAGCGCCCTTGTCGTCGTTGACCGTGACCTGCGCGACCTGATAGTTGATCGCGGTGCCATTGGAGAGATGGAAGCCGACCGAGCCCTGCTTGTGCTGCATGCGATAGGCGATGGCGATCAGGGAGAAGACCACGAGCGCCGTTATTTGAATCACATTCACCGCAATGTTGACCGCGGTGCTGCCGCTGACTCCCCGGTACGCGATGTAGGAGACCAGCAGCGAGAAGACGATGCAGACCAGGTACATGAGCAGCGGGCTCGAGTAAGAACTGCTGAACGTATTTGGAAAAAAGGTGGGGGCGAGATAACCGATGAGCAAAGCCGTCACTCCCACCATCAGACCAGGATAGACCCAGTAGTAGAGGTGACTCGCCCAGCCCGTGAAAAACTTGACCAGCCGGGCATACTTGAAGGCCTTCGACTTCGCGAGGAACGCCTGCTCGGCGTAGTAATAGGAGGAGCCGGCTCCCGGATAGAGTTTCGAGAGCTCCGCGTAGCTGATGGCCGTGGCGTAGCACAGCAGGAGCGAAATGAGAATGCCGAACCACATGGCTGATCCGGCCCCGGGGGCGCCGTAGAGGGCTTGTTCCTCGAATGTCAGCCACAGGAACGCGCCAGGAGCGATCAGCGCCATGGCATTAACGGTCAATCCGGTGAGGCCCAGGGTGGGCTTCATCGTCGGGGTGGAAGGAGCTTCAGGCATGTTTTTGATGGGTTCGTGGATTCTCTGTTCTATCTGAACACCCTCCCATTTAGCGTCTTACGTGCCACGTGGTCGCAGTAAAAGAGCGTAAACTGTCATCAACATAAGATTAATTTGGAATTAATTGGCATCGGTTCTGCTAATGACCGCTCCGGGCAACCCACTGCCCAAACAGAACCAACCAGCGCTAGAAAAACTAACCCATGAAAAAGCTTACAGAGTTTAACGAGAAGATGAGGGATCCGAAACAGCGGAAGCTGTTTTACGCGATCTTCGGCGGCAAGATGCTTGGA
>CAZGOX010000474.1:0-1121 GCA_964527955.1 uncultured Opitutaceae bacterium
TCATCCTCCGCCAGCTTGGCAAAGAGGTCATCCGCGTTCTTCTTTGTCTCGGCAAGCTCCGCCTTCGCTCTGCCGAGTTCGCCCCGGGTCTGGTCGAGCAAGGCGGACATCGCGGCCACCCACTTCTTCGAGTTCGCGGCCTCGGAATTCGCGGTGTCGAGGGCCTTTCGGGCCGAGGCGAGGTCGGCGGCGATCGTTTCCGCCTTTGCGGCCGAGGCGTTCGCGTTCTTGAGCGCGGCATCCTCGGCGGCCAGCTTCGCCAGGGTCTGCTCCTGGGCCTTCTGCGTGGACGCGGTCTCCTCGCGCGCTGAGGCCAGGTCGGACTTCGCCTGCGAAAGCTCCGCGGCGAGCGCCTGCGCCTTCGCCCCGGAATCCCCGGTGGCCTTGAGCGCCGCCTCGGAGGTGGCCAGCTTGGACGAAAGCCCGTCGGCCTCCGCGGTCTTGGCAGCAAGTTCCTTCTCGAGGGACGCAGACCATGTCACCTCGGTCTTCTTCTCCTTCTCGGCTGCGGCATTGGCATTGTCGAGTGCCTGCTTGAGCGAGGCCAGTTCCGTCGCCTTTGAGGCGTCGAGCGCCGCAAGGCGAGCCTTGGCGTCGGCCGCGTCCGCCTCGGAGGCCTTGGTTGCCTGCGCCAGCTGGGTGCGGGCGGTGTTCAGGTCGCTCTTCGTCTGCGCGAGCTCCGTCGCCAGGGCGTGGGCGCTCGCCCCCGCCTCGCCGGACTCCTTGAGGGCGGATTCATCCGCCGCGAGCTTGACCGACAGCTTCTCCGCCTTTGCGGAACTGTCCGCCAGGTCCTTCTCAAGGGAGGCAATCCGGGATTCGGCGTCCTTCCTAACGTCCGCCAGCGCGACATTGGCGGCCTCAAGGGCCTTGCGGGCCTCCGAAAGCTCCTTCGACCTGGAATTATCCTGGTCGTCCTGAAGGCTCTTCAGTGCCGAAAGCTGCTGCATGGACTGGAGGAGCGCCTGGCTGCGCTCGTCGAGGCGCTGGTTAAGCTGCTGGGCCAGGTTCGACTGCTGGTCGAGCGCCTGCTGGAGCTCCTTAACCTTGGAGCCAAGCTGGGCGATCTCGGGATCGGGTGTGGGGGCAGGGGACGACGTCTGTGCGGCTGGGGTCTCTTG
>CAZGOX010000474.1:1131-1856 GCA_964527955.1 uncultured Opitutaceae bacterium
GGAGCTGCCGGCTGCTCCTTGGCCGGGGCGGCCTGTTCAGGGGCCGTAGCAGGAAGTTGCGTCGGCGCCGGCCTCGAGACAAGGGCCGGAATCCCGATCGTGTTGCGCTCGACCGCCAGGCGACGCTTGCCCTCGGCGAGCACGTCCGGGCTCATGTTCGCGACCAGGACGCCAAGCTCCTTGCTCGTGCTTCCCTGCTCCGAGGCGAGCTTCAGCCAGACAAAGGCCTCCGCCTGGTCGACCGCGACGCCGCGTCCCGTGGCATATGCCAGCCCCAGATTGTATTGCGCGATCGCGTTGCCGTTCTCGGCCTTGGCATGCAGCGCCGCGATCGCCGGCGGCAGGAAATCGTCCGCGGACACGGTTGCGACCAGACTGAGCGCAATAAGGGCCAGCGCGGAGCGACTTAGCGTGGACATTTCGTACATCTAGCGGCATCGCGACCGGAGACAATCCGCATTCCTACGCATTTTGGCACCTCCGGCCCTGACGGCCAGTTGGGGCAAATGGGCTTGGAACTGGGGATTCCATTTCTGCTTGCCGTTGTTTTTGGCGCGGGCGTACTAGTTTCCCTCCTGCCGATTGCCAGGCAGGCTTGTGACAAATGGTTCTTTGCTCTCCGTTGGCGGACTACGTATCGGAAGCCGCTGAATTGGAGTAAGTTGATTTGAATGCCCGGGTGGTGGAATTGGTAGACACGCAGGTCTCAGAAGCCTGTGCCTTAA
>CAZGOX010000475.1:0-1851 GCA_964527955.1 uncultured Opitutaceae bacterium
ATCACCGGCCAGGATGGCTCCTACCTTGCGGAGCTGCTCCTTGAAAAAGGCTACACGGTCCATGGGCTGGTCCACCGGCCGGACGCGCTGGGCACCAGCAATATCGGGCACCTGGTCCACGACAGCGGCACCCTCGGCAAGAAGCTCTTCCTCCACAACGGGGCCTTTGAGGACGCCACCCACCTTCGCAGGATCATCCTCCATGCAAAGCCGAGGGAGTTCTACCACTTGGCGGGGCAGTCGAGCCCGCGATTGAGCCTGGAACTTCCCGAGGCGACCGTCGACAGCATCGGCATGGCGACTCTCAGGCTCCTTGAGATCATCCGCGATCTGCCCGAGCCCCCGAGCTTCCTGTATGCCTCCAGCGCTGAGGTGTTCGGTTCGCCCCCGCATTCGCCGCAGGACGAGCTGACGCCGCTCAACCCGACCACGCCGTACGGCGCGGCCAAGGCGTTTTCGCAGCAGATGTGCCGCGTCTATCGCACGGCCTACGGCCTGAAGACCTGCTCGGCCATCCTGTACAACCACGAGTCGCCCCGGCGCAGCGGACAGTTTGTGACGATCAAGATCGCCAGGGCCGCCGCGCGCATCAAGAAGGGGCTGCAGTCGGAGCTGGTGCTCGGAAACCTGACTGGGCGGCGCGACTGGGGTTGGGCCCCGGATTACGTCCGGGGCATGTGGCAGATGCTGCAGGCCGACCCCGTGGACGATTTCGTCCTCGCGACGGGGCACCTCCACTCGGTCGAGGATTGGGTCCAGATCGCTTTTGGCGAAATGGGGTTGAAGTGGCGGGACTATGTGAAGTTCGACGCGGGGCTGGTGACCAGCGTGGAGACCGTCGGATCCTGCGGGAACCCGTCCAAGGCCAAGCGCCTGCTCGGATGGGAAAACACGGTGCCTTTCCCGGAAATCGTGGCTCGCCTCGTCCGGTCTGAATTCGATAGCCTTTCCGCCTAACATCACCATGGCCAAACGCGCACTCATCACCGGAATCACGGGCCAGGACGGCTCCTATCTTGCCGAGCTGCTCCTGGGCAAGGGATACGAGGTGCACGGCGTAGTCCGCCGTTCCAGCTCGGTCAACAAAGCCCGGATCGACCACCTGCGATCGAGGGAGTCGGGGCCGAACCCGACGCTGCGGCTGCACTACGGCGACCTCGCGGACTCCGTTGCGCTGGTGAAGCTGCTCTATGAGCTCCAGCCCGACGAGGTGTACAACCTGGCGGCGCAGAGCCATGTCCGCGTGAGTTTTGAGATCCCGGAATACACGTCGGACATCACCGGCGTCGGGGCGGGCCGGATCCTGGAGGCGATCATCGAGTCCGGGATCGGCAAGAAGGTGCGATTTTACCAGGCGTCGTCCTCGGAGATGTTCGGCAAGGTCCATGCGGTGCCCCAGACGGAGACGACGCCCTTTCACCCCCGGTCGCCCTACGGCTGCGCGAAGGCGTTCGCGCACTACCTGACGGTGAACTACCGCGAGTCCTATGACCTTTTTGCCTGCAGCGGCATCCTCTTCAACCATGAGTCTCCCCGGCGCGGCGAGAACTTCGTGACGCGCAAGATCACGGTCGCCGCCGCCCGGATCAAGCGCGGGCTCCAGCAGGAGCTGTACCTTGGAAACCTGGACGCGAAGCGCGACTGGGGCTACGCCCCGGAATACGTCGAGGGGATGTGGCGCATGCTCCAGGCGGACAAGCCCGACGACTACGTCCTCGCGACCAACGAGACCCACACGATCAGCGAATTCCTCGACGCGGCCTTCGCCCGGGTGGGCCTGGACTGGCACGACTACGTGAAGTTTGAGCCGCGGTTCCTGCGCCCGGCCGAGGTCGATCTCCTGATCGGCGA
>CAZGOX010000476.1:0-1848 GCA_964527955.1 uncultured Opitutaceae bacterium
CGCGCCGCTCCGTCGTAGCCCCAGCCGGGCCACTGCGAGGCCGCCAGCGAATAGATCCTCAGGTTGTCGGCCTGCACCGGCATTATCTTCTCGAAGTGGGGGTGGACCCAGTCGCCCTCCGCGGAGTACTGGTAGACCCCGCCCCACGAGGGGTCGAAAAGCTGGCGCTGCAGGCGCAGCATGTCGCGCGCGGTCGCCGCCGCGTCCGCGTCGCCGCGGGAGGCAGCGCGCAGGCAGAACTCCACGTTGTCAGCGTCAAGGAACTTGTGCTCGGAGCTCCAGCCCCCTCCCGCGCGGTCGTAGCCGGAGATGAGCCTTCCGCGCATCTCCACGGCGCGGACGTCCTCGGGGCGGTCGTCGGGCGGGCCCCGGCCGCGGGCCCCCGACGTGACCGACGGGCCGGGCGACGGGTCGTCGATCACGGCCTGGAGCATCGCGGCCATCCCGGCCGGCTCGATGTAGCCGCGGCGACGGACGATCTCGCTTCCATCGGCGGCAAAGACGATCGTGGCCGGCCATCCGTAGTCCTCGTAGCGGTTGGCGAGGTCGGGCCGGGAGTCCTGGTCGACTCGGACCGCGACATACCGGGCGCCGAGCAGCGCGACCACCCCCGGGTCCCGGTACGTGGTCTCGTCCATGACGTGGCACCAGTGGCACCACACCGCCTCCAGGTCCAGGATCACGAACCGGTGCTCCCGCCGGGCGGTGGCAAACGCCGCGTCCGACCAGGGCTGCCACGCTATCCCGTCGGACGCTGGCGCGCGGGCCGGCCCGAGGGCCAGCGCGGCGGCGGCAAGGAGTCGGAATTTCATCTTGGCTTCGGGGGGCCGCCCGGCGGCAACGCCTGGCGCGGTGACCCAACGAAGTCACCTTTGGGCCCGTTTCAAGGCGGACTTGAGGCCGGTGCGCCCCGGCGGGGCGCAATCCCGCTCCCGGCGGCCCGCTAGCGAAAATCGTGCGACGCCTGCTCCGGGAGCCCCAGGTCGGGCATGCCGGCGATCTCCTACGCCATGACGTGGATCACGCCCTTCTCGTTCTGCAGGCGGCCCGTGATGACGAGCGCCGGCTCGAGGTTGATGACCAGCCGGGCCTCCTCGAAGAGCCGCGGCCGGACGATCGCGTTCGCGAGCCCCGTCTCGTCCTCCAGGGTGATGAAGCAGAACCCCTTCGCCGTCCCCGGCCGCTGCCGGGTGATGACCGAGCCGCAGATCCTCACGCGCTCCCCCGCCGGGACGTCCCGGAGCTCCCCGGCCGTCCGGACGCCGGGCAGCATCGGGCGCACGAGCCTCATCGGGTGCGCCCCGGCCGTGAGCGACAGGTGGGTGTAGTCGGCCTGCAGCCGCTCGAGGAGCGTCATCCGCTCGAGGGGCGAGAGCGCCCCCTCGTCGGCCTCGGCCGCCTGCCGGAACAGGTCGTCGCCGCCGTGGAAGGCCTCGACGCTCCACAGCGCGGACCTGCGGTGTCCCGCGAGCGCGTTGAGCGCACCGGCGCCCGCCAGCACCCGGCGCTCGGCCGCGTTGAACTCCGTGCGCCTCAGGAAGTCCGCAAGCGACGCAAACGGCCTCTGCCCGCGCGCGGCGAGCATCGACTCGAGCGCCGCGGCGCGCACACCGTGGATGCTCCCGAGCCCGAGGCGCACGGTGGTGTCGGAGTCGACGCGGCACTTCGCATCGGACGACTGGACGCAGACCGGCAGGAACGTGACGCCGTGGCGCCGGCCGTCCTGCACCAGGCTCGCCGGGGAGTAGAACCCCATGGGCTGGCAGTTGACCAGCGAGGCGTAGAACGCGGCGGGCCGGTGCACCTTCAGCCACACGCTCGAGTACGCGATCAGCGCGAAGCTGATCG
>CAZGOX010000477.1:0-1839 GCA_964527955.1 uncultured Opitutaceae bacterium
GAAGGGGATCACGTCCGCGCCCTTGGCGAAGACCGGGATCCCGTTGACCACGAATCCAAACGACCGGCCCCACTTGTCGACCTCGCGGCGGAGTTCCACGCTGCGCAGGCCGGTGCGGACGGAGCGGGAATCTGCGTAGGCATTCTGTCCCACGGTGGTTAGCGAGACCCTGAAGGTATACATCGACTGGGCGCCGTACCCCGCCGGGTACCAGAGTGCGGGCCCGCGAATCTCAATAGGAATACTAACTGTGTTCACACCAACATGGAGCTGGGCGGAAGTTCCGCTTGCTCTACTTATGAGACCGTCCTGGTAGTCCACGCCCACTTCGGCCTGCTCGTCTGCCGATGCTGTCACCTCGACCTGTGCAATCAGATGGGCTACCGCCGCAGACACATCCACCTGCCGAATGTGCACATCGGAGATTCGCACAACGTCCCAGGCCTCGATCCTGGCCGCCCGCCAGATTCCACTCGTGACAAAGGTCGGGCCCCAGTCCCAACCATGCTCGTACGCGGCCTTCCTGATGTAGTTCTTTCCCGGGACCCCTGTCCTCTTCCACCACGGGTCCAGGGCGGCAACCTTCTCGGCGGCGGCATCCTGCGGGGGAAACGTAGCCAGGATTTCATTGGCTCCAACCTTGAGCCAGGGCCTAGCATCCACACGCCAGAGGCGGAACATGTTGTCGGCGTTGAGAACGACATGGCCGTTTACGCTCACCTCGCACGCGGCGTCTAGGCCGTCGAACACGAGCTCGATATTCCGGCGCTGAAGAAGCTCCGGGGTGGCGTCCAGCGTGGTGCGGTATTCCCAGCCGACTTTGCTGATCCACTGCAGCTTCTCCTCATTGTCCCTGTTGAAGGGATCTGGGATCAGCTTGTGAGCCAGCAAGTCGAGGTGGACGTCGCCGGGAACCGTGGCGGAAAGCCAGTCGGCCGTCGAGGAACCGTTCGGCGCTTCCTCCTGTCGGAATTCCCAGCCGCTGTCCAGGTCGATGACCTGCCTTTGCGTGTCCAGCGCCCGGCGGTAGACCGCGCGGCCCTGGCAAATGTCCAGTGCCCTCTCGATCCCTCTCTCTGCCAGGGGTGCCATGATCGCATAGCCCGCCGGGGTTGGATGGACGCCATCCAATGCCAGTGCCGGGGGAAGGCCTCCCCGCCCGTCGACCATAGGTGAGTAGTAGTCCACATGGACCATCTGCCTTTCCGAGCAATACAACGCGATCCACCGATTGAGCTCTGCGATTATGCCCGCGGGCTGCACGCCGGGCCTCCAAGGATAGTCATGGGCAGGCAGGACCGAGCACAGAATGGGTTCGATGCCGTTGGCCCGCGCCAGTTGGGCCATGGACATCAAGTTGGCCTCGGTCGCCTCGAGTGTGATGGGCCCGCCGTTCCCCGCGATGTCGTTGGTTCCGGCCAGGATGATCACCGCGGAAGGCTTGAGATTGATCACGTCCTGGCGAAAGCGGACCAGCATCTGGTTCGTCGTCTGGCCGCTGATGCCCCGGTTCACATAGGGCTTTCCCGGAAAGCACTTTGTGAGATCGCCCCAGTTCTCGGTGATCGAGTCGCCGTAGAACACGACCCGCTTCTCGCCCGGAGCCGGGGGCGCCAGAAGGAGGTTGGCATCATGGTACCGCGACATGTACGCCCACTCGATCTTCCAGAGGGGGATCGGTGCGGCGGGAGCTGCTGCAGCAGGGCCTGCCACAGGAGTGCTCGTTGCCGGAGCAACTGGACTTGCGGCCGGCTGTGTCGTCTGCGCAAAAGCGCCGCTTGCGGCCACCGCGGCCATCAGAAAACCAAACGCGAACGTCTTCATGGGGTTTGCGCGGAG
>CAZGOX010000478.1:0-1835 GCA_964527955.1 uncultured Opitutaceae bacterium
CCCGAGCCTTAGCGTCCCGCTTGAGAACGTGACGTGGAGGGTCGTGGTCCCGCCAGGCTACCGCCTGAAGCGCTACGACGGCTCGCTTCAGCTCCGCGGGGAGCGCCTGGCGGGAATGTGGGGCATCGACCAGTACAGGTCGCTTGTCGACTCAACGCGCGCAGCCAACGCCCGGAAGGCGGTCGCGATGCTCGACCAGGCCAACTCATTCCTTCAGAGCGGCGACCAGCAGAGGGCCGGCGAGATGCTCAGCCGCGCGTCCAACGCGCAGCTCGACGAGGCCTCGAACGAGGACGCGCGTGTTCAGCTGCGCGTCCTGAAGACCCAGCAGACGGTGCTCGGGCTCAACACGCGCAGGCAGCGGCTCTACCTCGACAACCGCGTAGACGGGCCGCGCAACGAGCAGCTGGAGCAGGCCGCGAGCCTCAACCCCTTCATGCGCGGCAAGGTCAACTTCGACCCGCAGCAGGTCGACCAGCTCCTCATGGGGAACACGGCCGAGGAGAACACGGCCCTGCGCGGCATCGCGTCGCGGCTCGTGGACCAGCAGCTGGGCGCGGAGCCCGCGCCGGGCGCGATTGACGTCACGCTTCCCGAGCCCGGGCGCGTGCTCACGTTCACCCGAAGCCTGCAGGTGGACGGAGAGGCGCCCATCGGGCTCAGGCTCTTCGTGGGGAAGGTGCGCTATGCGAGCCTCGGCTACAGCCTCGCCGCGCTCCTGGCGGTGGCCGCGATCTCCGCGCTTTCGGCGCGCCGCGGACACGCCCCCCAATGATCTCATGCGCCGGCAGGCCAACCCACTTTCGGAACAGCGGAACGGAAACCATCAAACCCAAGTCCCATGAATCGCCTCAACCTGCTGCTCGGAGCCATCATCTCCATAACGCTCATCGCCGGGGTCGCCTATTATGGGGAGATAACCGGCCACTTTCACATCATCCCAACGCCTGCGCCGGGGCCGACCCCGGCGCCGACCCCCTTCACCCTCCCGCCCGAACCGGTTGAGGTCGCGGACACGAACACCCCAAAGCAGAAGGCGAGGGAGGACATCGCCGCGCCGCCGACCAACACGGACTATCCCCATCCGGCAAAGCCCGAAGAATTCACGGTGCCGGTCGAGCCGCCGCAGCCCATTCCCTTCGACACGAAGATGACCAAGATTCCCCAGGGTCCGCGGGGACCGGATTCGACCGCGCACGTCTGGGATCCGGGCCAGCTCGAGCAGCAGGCGAACGCCAAGTACAAGGCAACTCCGGTCTACCCGGACGACATGAAGCGCCAGGGCATCTCGGGGGACGTCCTGGTGGACTTCATCGTCGACCCGAGCGGCAACGTCCGCAACCCGGTCGCCGTCCGCTCGAGCCAGCGCGCCTTCGAGGAGCCGGCATG
This sequence comes from uncultured Opitutaceae bacterium, assembly GCA_964527955.1. Lineage (GTDB taxonomy): Bacteria > Verrucomicrobiota > Verrucomicrobiia > Opitutales > Opitutaceae > Palsa-1447. Next base: position 1,390 of record CAZGOX010000478.1, read on the forward strand.
CAGGGCCGTCGGCAAGTGGAGGTTCACGCCCGGCTTCAAGGGCGGCAGGGCGGTCTTCGTCCACATGCAGGTGCCGATCGTCTTCACGCTGAGCGACGGAAGCTAGGGAGGGCCTTCGATCCCGACGGGACAGGGGCCTCTTCGGGATGCGTGCGCACGAGCGCGCCCGGATTGGGCTCCCTTTTTCCGGTAACGAACACCGGGCTCACGCGGTTGTAATCGGGCAATCCGAAATCATCCGACGCTTGAACGAGATCCTGCAGGACCTGAAGTACGGGCTTAGGGCACTCGCCCGGAATCCGGGCTTCGCCATGGTGGCGCTCGCTATCCTCGGCATCGGCATCGGCGCCAACGCCGCGATCTTCAGCATCGTCGACGGCGTGCTCCTGAAGCCGTCGCCCTTCAAGGAGGTCGACCGGATGGTGCAGGTGCTCGAGAAGCCGCCC
>CAZGOX010000479.1:0-1832 GCA_964527955.1 uncultured Opitutaceae bacterium
TTTCGTTCGCAAAGCCTCACACAGTCGACCTCCGAGAACCCATCCAGGATTCAAATGGGCCCGGTGCCTGCCCTGAGCTTCTTAAAGGGTCGAAAATACTTGTGATCGGGCTCAAATGGCCTAGTTTTGAACTCTTTCTCCCACTCCGATCCTCCTCCACCACTCGCCATGTCCCAGCACAAAAGTCTTCAAAGCTCAGGCGGAATCATCGTTAAGCGCAACGTCCTGAAGCGGTTCGAACGCGTCGACCTCTTGAAAAAGCGCCTTCAATGGAAGGACGGGGACAGGGTCGTCAGTCTCAAGAAGACCAAACCCGACGTCTGAGCGCCTGCAGGCGGGCCGCTCATGCACCAGCTCCTGGTTTGGTATCACGGCCAGGCCCATCAGCTTGGGATCTGGATCCACGACCTGATCCATTGGTACGCCGCCTCCCTGGGCTCCGGGGGCTATCCCCTGATCGCCCTATTGATGGCGATTGAGAGCTCAGTGTTTCCCCTTCCGAGCGAATTGGTCATTCCCCCGGCCGTGTACCTTGCGAAGACGCAGGGGATCCTGAGCATTCCCGGCATCGTCCTTGCGGGCGCCGTCGGATCCTGGGCCGGGGCGAGCCTGATGTACTGGGCGGCCCGCGCAGCAGGCCGCCCGTTTGTCATCAAGTTTGGAAAGTACTTTTTTGTCACTCCAAACAAGATCGAACTCGCCGAGCGGTGGGCCGCCCGTTTTGGCGAGTTCGGCGTGTTTGCGTCGCGGTTCATCCTCGTCGTCCGCCATCTCATCGGGATCCCCGCCGGGATCGTCCGCCTGAGCTACGTGAAGTATTCGGCCTACACGTTCCTGGGCTCCCTGATCTGGTGCGCGATCCTCAGCTGGGTGGCTGTCGAGGCAGGCAAGAACCAGGCGTTGATGCGGGGGGAGCTGAAGACCGTCACGGTCTGGATTGTCGGGGCGCTGCTGGCATTCGGCGCGGTTTACTACCTCCTCGTGCACCGCGTGGCGCGGAAGACGACCCCTTAGGCGGGAAGTTTCACCCACTTCGCCCCGAGCCGGGAGCTTCGCACGGCAGCCTCGATGAAGGCCATGCCGGCGACGCCGTCCTCGATGGTCGGAAAGTCCAAGTCGCGCGGCAGCGCCTTGCCCTCGACCTCGGCCTCGATCGCGCGAAAGGCCTGTCGGTAGATGTTGCCGAAAGCCTCCAGGTACCCCTCCGGGTGGCCCGAAGGTGTCCGCGCGGCCGCCTTCGCCGGCCGGCTCAGGTAGCCATGGCCCCTGCGCTGGACCTCAGGCGCCCTGTCGGGATACTTCACGGTGAGTTCCTCGGGAAACTCCTGCTCCCACTCGAGCCCCGCCTTGGTCCCATAGACCCTGAGGACCAGGCGGTTGTCCTCCCCAACCGAGATCTGGGAGACATGGAGAACTCCCTTTGCGCCCCCTTCGAAGCGGAGGAGGATGTTGCCGTCGTCGTCGAGCTTCCGCCCGGGCACAAACGCGGTCAGGTCGGCGCACAGCGAGTCGAGGCGGAGTCCGGTCACGTAGCGGGCGAGGTTCTCGGCGTGGGTGCCGATGTCGCCGATCGAACCGGCTGCGCCGCTCCGCTTGGGGTCTGTCCGCCAGCCGGCCTGCTTTTGGCCGGTCGTCTCAAGGCGGGTCGAGAGCCAGCCCTGGGTGTACTCGACGACCACCTTGCGAATCTTTCCGAGTGCGCCCGTCCGGACGAGCTCGCGGGCCTGCTTCACCATCGCGTTGCCCGTGTAATTGTGGGTCAGGACGAAGACCTTGCCGGTCCGCCGGACAACGTCGCGCAGCTTGCGGGCCTCGGCCAGGTTGAAGGTCGC
>CAZGOX010000480.1:0-1829 GCA_964527955.1 uncultured Opitutaceae bacterium
GCCAACCCCAGCGGGGTGTAGAACGGGACCCCGGCGGTGGGGTGGTGGTCGTGGGGCTCTCGTGCCGAGCTGGAGGGTCTCCCCTGCCCTCTGCTCTGCGCTGCGGGCGGCGGGGGACGCTGGGCGGGGCTGAGGGTCTGGCGGGTGGGCTTGGTCGAGCTGGTGGGCGTGCTCGGGCTGGTCGCGGGCGCTGCCCTGCCCCTGGTCGAGCTCGCCGCGGGCCGGTCGGGTCGAGCTGGAGGGCTCCTCCTGCCCTCTGCCCTGGTGGGGCCGGCGGGCTAGCTCGAGGGCCTGGGGGATGGGACGGCGGCGGGGGGATGGAGGGTGGCAGGCGGGCGGTTTGCGCCCTAGCCTTGAGTGTTCAGTCACCGGACTTTTGATCGAATTTCTCTAAGGTCCTGATTTTCTTGGCTTTTAATTCTCCGTGCGTCATGTGTCTTATTGCTCAAGTTTGCTAGAATTGTGCAATTGCTATTACGATATTTCCTTCCAATTGCTCAATAGCGGTAACAAATGACTGACAAGCCCAATTCAACCAATAACGACCAACAAGCATCTATTGTGCAGTCGCCAGGGGTCCTCGAGCAGATTCGGGCTCGCCGTGTGCAGGGCTTCTACACGTCTCGGTCAAGGTTGCATCAAGGCGACCGACACGTCGAGACCATCGACGACGTTCCACTCACGTCGATCGGTACAGCTCGGATCAGAAACAGCCGCCAGGATGACAACGAGGACGATTTCCGTCGGCTAGTTGACTCGATGTCGCGCGAGGGCCTACTCAACCCCGTGTCGGTTCAGAAGGACCCTCATCGTGAAGGGCATTATGTGCTTCTCGCCGGCTTTCGTCGTCTCAGGGCTGCTAGCGAACTTGGCTGGCAGACCATTCGGGTGAGCGTGGTGGAATGCGAGGGCGAGTGTGACGCGCAGATGGTGAATCTCGCGGAGAATTCCGCCCGAAAAGACTTGAGCACGTGGGAACTGGCGTCGGCCTGCCTACACTTCAAAGAGCGATTTGGTGTCTCTTCGAAAGAGCTGGCGAACCGCCTGGGCTATGGCGAGTCGCACATCTGCGGCCTGCTCTCGTATCTCCAGTTGCCGGGTCCGATCGTCGAGGCGTGGCGACAACGACACCCGCTGGCGACGCTTCCGAATCTTCAACGCCTGAAGACCGCCGGCCCCGCCGCCCTCGACCTGTTCGCTACGATGCAGGCGAAGCACACGCGGCAAGAAGGCAAGCCCATCCCGACGACCCAAGAGCTTTTGATGGCGCAACTGAAGGCCGACGACCCGGAAATCGAGCAGCACACGCGCGCCAGGCGACCCAGTCACGCAAACCTCAACAAGGTTCGCGATCGTCTGCATCAACTGAAGATGCTGACCGACCCGTACAAATCGCGTTCCGGCGATGCGCCGAGCCCGACGGCGATCCTGTTTGAGGGGCGCCGGATCGTCCCGCAACGCTTCAGCCTCATCACCACCGTCCATTTCCGGCATCCGAATCCCAAGATGGCGGCGCGCGCGGCGAACCTCATCGCGTCCGAATACATCGCCTACAACTCGCGCCTGCGAATCGAGGAGTCGATGAAGGCGGTGGACGACCTGAAGGACCGCGCCGATCAGCAGCGCAAGCGAGTCGACGAAGTTGCCAATGCCCTGCAGGCCTTCCGGCAGCGCGGCAACCTGATCTCCCTGGTGCAGAGCAAGGACATCGTGACGGAAAAGCTCAAGGCCCTCAGCATGATGGCGACGCAGGCGAACGCGAAGCTGAAGGAGGCGGAAGTCCGCTGGAATCTGGTGCTGGAGTGGACGAAGGAGGGCCGGGACCTGGC
>CAZGOX010000481.1:0-1821 GCA_964527955.1 uncultured Opitutaceae bacterium
GCAGGTGATCCCCGCCTTCAAAGCGCGGTCGTCCAGACCTGTCTTGACACGGGCCAGTTCGAGGACCTGTTGAAGGTCCTGCGTCAGGATTATCCCGCGCGCGGTGTGCGGCTCCTCGACGGCCCCGCCGGGAGCTTTCAGCTTGCCGAGGTCAGGGCGGTGCTGGAGATCTCCGGCGCCGCCGCAGCCGAGGCCGCCGCGAAGCGCCATCCCGGCTTGAACGAGATTCCCGCCGCGACGCCTCTCCTTTCCCAGATCGACTGGGAACTCGGCTTCAAGGACCTCGCGCTCGACAGGCTCAGGTGGGCGAGGGGACGGGAGCCCAACGGCCCCAACATCCAGGATGCCTATGTTCAAACCCTGCTTCGCATGGGACGGACCGACGAGGCGCGCGATGCGGCGTTGCTGTTTCTCAGGGGGTTTCCGAGGCTGGCCACGTCTCAACTGCGCGTGCTTGAGGCGTTTGGCTCGCGCAAGGGCCTGGACGACAGGATCTGGACCTCCACGTGCCTCCGTTATCTAGAGCAGTTCCGACACGACCCGGCCGCCCTGGGCCAGCTGGCGAGCATGGCAGCCTCAAAAGGCTGGACCGACCTCGCCTTCCTGCTCTACCAGAACTCCCTTCAGGAGAATCTCACCGGATTCCCCTTTGCGATCTACTATGCAAGCAGCCTCGTGAAGGCCGGGGACATGGCGGAGGCCGACCAGGTGTGGCACGAGCTTTCCAGCCACAATACGGCGCAGCTCGTTCCCGCGTCCTACGTCGCGGCCATGGTCGCTTGGGGAAACGGACGAAAGTCGGATGCGGCGCCGATCGTGGACCAGATCCGCGGCGAGACGGCCAAGGACCTGCACAGGCGCCGGATGATTGAGGACGTCTTCCGCAATTTCGGCTTTCAGGAACTCGCCGACCAGCTCAGTAAGCCGTAGCAGCTCGGCCCGTTTTTGGAGGTAGGGACGCGCGGCTCGCGCGTCCGGGCCGGCCACCGACTCAGTTATGGAACCCGGACCGGCTCGCCGCCCTAATCCTCTTCGTCGGCACCGCCTGCTCCAGCTCCGCCCATCTGACAGCCCCAAAGAACAACACGCAGGAAGTTATCAGTATGGCCGGGTTCTGGAACACAAAGTCGAACCCCGCATGCGTCAGGAGCAGCAGGCATCCAAGCACCGAGCAGAACGAAACCGGATGGTTCCAGAATCGGCGGCGCACCAGCTGGATCGTTCCCCAACAGGCCATCAACCCGATGGGCAGCATCCCAAGCTCGCCCAATTCAACGGGAAACTCCAGCCAGTCGTCGTGTGCATGCTCCCAGTACGCGCGCACGCGGCTTCCGGCCGTATGGTCGATCTCCGGGTGCCACTTTGTGTAGTTCGGGAAGCCAAAGCGGAAGCATCCCGCCCCCCAGCCGAGAAGGGGCCGCTCCCGCCGCATTTCCCCGGCCGCCTCCCGCGCCATGGCACGATCCGCGAGGGAGGCGCCAGGATCGGCCGCAAACGCCGCGAAGCGCTCCCAAATCCCCCCTGTCTCGAGCGTGACAAACGGAATGGACGCAAACCCAATGAGTGCGAGAACCAGAAGCGCCCCTTCAGCCCGCCGCAGCCCGGCCCGCTTGCCGAGAGCCAGGTGAACGGCGAAGCCCGCTCCAACCAGCAGGGTGAAGGCGAGAAGAAGGAAAACAGAGGCGCGGGAGAAGGAATAAATCACCATGGCGCCAATCCAAAATGCGAGGAATCCGAAGGCGACTGCCGCCCCCGGGCCCTCCAGCCGGCGCTGTGCGCGCCGGAGATGCCACCATGCGAGGCCCGCCGCGAGCGCCGTCA
>CAZGOX010000482.1:0-745 GCA_964527955.1 uncultured Opitutaceae bacterium
CGCCGAGGAACACCAGGCCCGCCTCCACCAGAATGCGACCCGAAACCCACTCCTTCCGTTCGGCGACATCCCCTTGGGCGAATACCAGGTGGTTCGGATCGTCGAGAGCGGGCTCGGCACCTCCTGGCAGGGCGGCGAGTTTGGATCCGGCGGCATTGTCGTTCTCCAGCCCAAGGGCGGCGATGCGGCCCTTGCCGAGGCGAACGGTCGCTTTGGATTCCTGATCCATGGAGGAGACCGGCTGCGCTCGGGGTCCCTGCGGCCGACGGAGGATGGATCCCTGCGGTTGGCGAATTCCGACCAGCGCAAGCTGATCGGCGCTTTGCGGCGCTTGGGAGACCAGCCCTGTCTCTGCCTGGTGGTGGCGTCCGGGGAAGTCAGGCGCCATGCGCCCCCCTTGGGGGTGTCCTACAAGGCGACCGCCGGGCAATCGGCGGCTCCCCGTGCGACATTGAGCGACTTATCCCCCAACCTGGCCGGTCTCACCCGGCGTTCCTGGTTGCGCACAATGCTTTGCACGGTCGGCGCGACGTCCGCCATCCCGGGCTGGCTCTTTCTATCTCCGAATTCGGCGTTTGCCGACGCTGTTGCCTCAGGATACCCCGGGAATGTGCCGGCCGCCCCGCTGGCCAACACCGGCAAGGCGAGCCAGGGCGCGAACACCGTCCTGCAGAACAGCGTGAATGCCGCAAACGCCTCCACGCCCGAGGAAGCGGTAAGCGCCATCCGCAGCCGGACGAACGTC
>CAZGOX010000482.1:755-1820 GCA_964527955.1 uncultured Opitutaceae bacterium
CGCCGGATATGGCCCGGCGCCAGCCGCCCCGCTGCCCGGGACCGGCAACGCCAGCCGGCAGGCCAACACCGTGGAGCAGAATAGCCAGGAAGCCGCCCACGCCCACTCAGACGAGGAAGCCAAGGCAGAATCGGGCGTGGGATTCGATACCGGCGGCGGTGGAGCGCCGACAGCCGCGCCAGCCCCGCGGCCGGCCACGACCCCGGCGAGCGAACCGATCGAAACTCCGGCCACCGAACCCAGCCAGGAGCCGTCCAGCGGGCCAAGCATGACGACCGAACCCGATCAGGTTCCGCCGCCGCCCACGACTGAGCCAAGCAACTCCTCCTCCAGCCAACCGAGAACCTACTACCCCGTCCCCATCCCCATTCCCGTCCCCCTCGCGTCCGCGGTGCAGGCTCAAGTCGCGGCACCCTCGTCCTACACCCAGTCTCCCGCCGAGGGGCCCGGGGACTACGTGCTTTCCCTGAAGAGGAGCATCGACTCGATCCAGGTGCCCCCACCGATTCTGCCCAGCCAGGCGGAAGTCGGCTTCAGGAAGGTGGATGGGGACGATTGGAGCGAGGCGATCCTTGCGGGGGTCAAGGGGGGCACCGCCGTTCTCGAAGTCGTCATGACCGTCTCGGGCACGGCCTTCCCGGAGACGTGGGCCCTCTTCGTGATCATGGATGCCCTGATGGCGGCGGCGAAGGCCGAGGGCATCTTTCTGGCGCAGAAGGACGCAGACTGCGAGCGCGGGCTCGCCTACCTGAAGGACGCGGGAATCCGCGACGACTTCTCCAGGCTGGTCAACGCCCTTCGCGCGAACCAGCCCTACGACAGCGGCGTCAGCCCCGACATGCTCAGCGCGGCCCGGGTGATCGCCGACCCCTCCAACAACGTCTCGCAATCGGTCTGGGGGCAGTTTTGGTCGCTTTGGTCCCCGCCCGCCCGCGAGGCGGCCCTGAAATGTGCGGTCATCACTTCCGCCGCGCATTTTGTCGGAAAGTCGGCCGGGGAGTCCTGGGAGGAGATGTCGAACCTTCCCAACGCAAAGGAGAGGCTCCAATCCTACCAGCAGACCAA
>CAZGOX010000483.1:0-1819 GCA_964527955.1 uncultured Opitutaceae bacterium
GGCCAGGGTGCGTTCGCACCGATGGTCAGAGGGCGTGCGACGACTGGACGAAACCTACCGCCGATGGCTGTCCCTTGGAGCCCGGAACTGATGAATTCTCACCCATTGCTCCTGCCCGACGCCGAGACGGAACTTCGGATCTTCCGCAAGGCTCTCCTGGCACGCTCGGTCGAGGAGCGGCTTCTCAAGCTGTTTTCCGAGGGCAAGCTTTTCGGGACGCTGCACACCTGCATCGGCCAGGAGCTGGTTGGAGCCGTCGTGACCGAGTTTCTGCGACCCGGGGACACGATCTTCTCAAATCATCGCGGACACGGTCATTTTCTGTCTTTCACCGGCGATGCCGACGGCCTTGTCGCCGAGTTGATGGGACGGCAGACCGGGGTTTGCGGCGGAATGGGAGGCAGCCAGCATCTGTGCAGCGGCGGCTTCTATTCCAATGGCATCCAGGGAGGCATAGTGCCCGTCGCCAACGGGCTGGCGGCCGCCGCCAAGCTCGGCGGCCGGAATGCAATCTCGGTTGTCTTCATCGGCGACGGCACCCTGGGGGAAGGCTCGATTTACGAAGCGTTCAATATCGCCGCTCGCTGGTCCCTGCCGCTGCTGGTCGTCCTTGAGGACAACGGCGTGGCCCAATCCACGAGGCAGGCCGAGACTTTTGCCGGTTCTATTCCGGCGCGAGCGGAAGCCTTCGGCCTGGATTATCTGCGGGCGGACACCTGGAATTGGCGCGACCTTTACTCGGTCGCTGCGCGGGCGGTGGAGGGCGTGCGCGGCGGATCCCGCCCTGCCCTGCTGCATGTTCAGACTTACCGCCTGAAAGCCCATTCAAAGGGCGACGACACCCGGCCCCGGGACGAGATCGAACCGTTCGAACGCAAGGACCCGGTCTCCGTTTTTGTCAGCAAACCGGGGAACGCGGATGTCGCGCGGGAGATCCAGCAGAAGGTCGACTCTTCCGTCGCACGCGCCGAGGCGGCCCCCCCCGCCTCCTACTCACCCCCGGTCGAACCGGCGACGGCGTCGTTGACCTGGAGCCCGACGCAAGTATCCGCCGATCGGCTGGTGCGTGCCCTCAACCAATGCTTCCTGCGCTCGATGCAGGCTTGCGAGAAGATCATGCTGCTGGGCGAAGACATCGAATCCCCGTACGGAGGCGCCTTCAAGGTGACGCAGGGGCTTTCCGACGCCTTTCCAGGCAGGGTGCGCAACACGCCCATTTCAGAGGCCGCCATCGTGGGGCTGGGTTCGGGCCTCGCGCTCGCGGGCTGGAGGCCCGTTGTTGAAATCATGTTCGGCGATTTTCTTGGGCTCGCCTTCGACCAGCTGGTCAACCACGCGGCAAAGTTCGAGCGCATGTACGCACATCAGGTCACGGTGGATTTGATCGTTCGCACCCCGATGGGAGGGAGGCGGGGATACGGGCCCACTCACAGCCAGACGCTCGATCGCCATCTCCTCGGGGCGCCGGGACTGCGGGTCCTCGCCTTGAATAACCTGATGCCTCCGGAAAGGCTTTATGGGCCCCTGTTCGAAGGCCACGCGGGGCCGACGCTTGTGCTTGAGAACAAGCTGCTCTACGGCGCGCACCTCCGTGGCGCGCACGCACCGGGATTCGATCTCCTTTCATCCGACGAAAGGTTTCCGACGGCGTGGCTCCGCCCGCAGGCGCCTCGCGCAGACTTGACCTTGTTCGGCTACGGGGGAATGAGCGATATGCTTGCGACCGCTGCCGAGCGGCTTTTCGATGAATATGATCTCATCGCCCAGGTGCTCTGCCCCATGCAAATCCATCCCTTCACTATCGCGCCGTTGCTCCCCG
>CAZGOX010000484.1:0-1816 GCA_964527955.1 uncultured Opitutaceae bacterium
GCGTCCACGCCCTGGGTCCTCAGCCAGGCGCAATTCACCCGCGCGTCGTCGGCCGACGGCATCACCCAGAACGTGGCTCCCGCCTCGCGAAGCTCCGGGCGCTCCAGCAGGGCCTTCAGGTAGCGCCACCCGGAAATCCTGGGCAGCCGCTCGCCCTGGAACAAAAGCCAGAGCAGCACCATGAGGCCGCTGTCCGTGATCGCGAGATCGCTTCCCTCGACCGCCTCGGCATGCGCGGGCTCCACGGCCATGCGGGTGAGGACGGGAGCCGATGGAACGACGATCAAACCCGCTCCGTGCACGCTCAAGTCCAGGATCCCCGCCAAGTCGCCCGTGTAGAACCGCACACCTAGGATCTGCCTAAAATCGGCCATGGGGAAAACGAACAGGGAGATCGCCCAAAACACAAGAGGCGCCCCTTTCGAGGCGCCCCGTGTGACCTAACACCAAGCAAACCGTAAGAACTATTAACGGTGGGATAGACGATACGTTATGCAAAACGCTCAAAAAAAATCCCTCCTTCGCGCGGCTCCTTTGTATCAAACTAGGGAGAAGCTAGTTACGAAATAATGCTTTCGAGAGGGAAAACGTCGGGCACCGCGGCGCCCGCTCCGTCCTTGGGGGTGCTCTTCAGCGGATACCGGTACCTCTTCCCCTCGTAGTTCCTGAATACGATCTCGTCGTCGCTCACCGACTCCACGTAGTCCGGGTTGATCGGCACCTTGCCGCCGCCTCCCGGCGCGTCGATCGTGTACTGAGGGACCGCGTAGCCCGTCGTGTGGCCGCGGAGCTCGCGGATGATCTCGATCCCCTTGCGCACATCCACCTTGAAGTGGCTCCCGCCGGTGATCAGGTCCATCTGGTAGAGATAATACGGGCGGACGCGCATCCTGAGCAGCCGGTGGACCAGCGCGATCATGACCGCGGGGTCGTCATTGACGCCCTTGAGGAGCACGCTCTGGTTCCCAAGCGGCACACCCGCGAACGACAGCCTCTCGCACGCGTCCCGGAGCTCGGCGGCGCATTCGCGCGGGTGGTTCGTGTGCACGCTCATCCAGATCGGTCCGTGCTTCTTGAAAATGTCGCAGAGTGCGGGTGTTATCCTCTGGGGAAGGAAAATCGGGATGCGCGAGCCGATGCGGATGAATTCCACGTGGGAAATCGCCCGCAGGCGGCCCAGCAGCTGGTCGATCTTCTTGTCGGAGAGAAGGAGCGGGTCCCCGCCCGAGAGCAGCACGTCGCGGATCTCCGGATGGCTCTCGATGTACTTGATCCCCTGCTCGTACTCCGGGTGGAAGTTGTAGTCCTGCGCGTTGGAAACGAGCCGGCTGCGCGTGCAGTAGCGGCAATAGGCGGCGCACCGGTCGGTCACCAGGAAAAGCACCCGGTCCGGATACCGGTGCACCAGCCCTGGAACCGGCGAATGTTCGTCCTCAGCCAGCGAGTCGAGCCGTTCCTCCTCGGTCACGATCATCTCCTCCCCCCGGGGGATCACCTGCCTGCGGATGGGGCAGTTCGGATCCTCGCGGTCGATGAGGTTGAAGAAGTAGGGAGTTACGGCCAGCGCCAGCTTGTGGTCGGCCACCGCGCACCCGGCCTTCTCCTCCGGCGTCAGAACCATGTAACGCTCAAGGTGTTCCGCCGTCGTCAGCCGATTCTTGAGCTGCCAGGTCCAATCCTTCCAATCCGACTCGGGAACGTGGCTCCAAAGCCCCTGCCCCTCAAACCAGGCTGAACGGTCTTCGGTGTAGGGCATCAGTTTGTCGGTCGTAGTATGCAGCCCTCCGCCCCTGTGTCAAATCGGGGAAACGGTCGG
>CAZGOX010000485.1:0-1815 GCA_964527955.1 uncultured Opitutaceae bacterium
CGCAGGATTGAGCACTGATTCGAGGAACCGTTCCGCTTATGGCGGTAGGGCGACCGAGGAGCATATAACCAGCGTTTGATATGCTAAACTGATTATATGAACAAGAAAGGATTTGCGCCGCTGGTCATTATTTTAATAGTTGTCGCGGTCATCGTTATGGGAATCGGTATTTTTTATTACACTCGATCGGCAATGATACCTCAAAATCTTGTTCAGCAAAATACAACGACGACCGCCCCAACCCAATCAACCAGTTCTTCAAATCAAAACACGAATGTCGGGTGGCAGACGTATCAAGATCCTAAATTCCACTTTGAGATACAACATCCCGCAGGATGGATTGCCAAAGAGTATCAAGAAGGGACATCGACGTATATCGATATAAGTCCCATGGACATTGACCAGGTGCTCAGTTCGTCCGAAAAAGTGGTTCGCTCTTATATTACGATCGAGCCGAGATTATGCGAACAGTGGTTTGCTGGACCAAATTCACAAACGAGTACAGTCTCAATGAGTGGTATTTCAATGGAAAAAATAGAAACGGGGGTCTTCCCGAAAACTACTTCCACGAAAAGTTTCAGCGGTCGTTTCACTTTGTATGTTTTCCCGGGCAACCCACAGCATGGATGGGATGCTGTATGCAATACAATCCGATTGTATATACCCCCAGTAGATGCATCCCTCGGAAATGTGAGTGATACTCAAACATATGCGCAGGACAAAATTACTGAAGATCAAATTTTCGCGAGTTTCAAGTTGAACTAGCGACCGCCCCGCCTCAAGGTGACCATTTTCAAGAACTTTCCGACGGCTTGCTAGGATTTGGTTCTAGACCGAGGCACACCGCCCCGTAGTGCATCGGTTCGAGAGACCTTCCGGCCTCTTACTTTACTTTTCGTTTGGTTACCCTATGATAGGAGCGGCACTTCATGATAAGGAGATAATCATGGAATGGAGCGAAAAAGTCATCAACCTCGCCAACAAGATTGAATCGGACATCCGACAAGGACGCCCCGAAGAAGCTCTAACTTCCTTCAAAGAACTTCGAAAGCTCACCCACATCAATCCGCCGCCTCCCTACGTTCCGCCACCACCCCCGCCCGGACCCCATTTCGGCAACAGGCCATTGCCGGATGAAGATTGGTAAAGCCATCCCAAAAACGACCTCGGGCGCGCTCAGAGAATTACTGAGCGCGTCTTTTTTTCATCGCGACTCCCCGGCTTCAAAAGCCGCCTTTTCAAGAACATTGCAACGGCTTATTTGAAAGAGGTTCCCGACCGATGATCACCGCGGCGATCAAAAACCCTCTCCTTGTGAGAGGGTTTTTGGCGCCATAGTGCTGAAGGATTCGAACGCCGGAGCAGGATTTTTCACCAGAAAAATCCTGTGAGGGGGTGCCCAGAGCGCATGTGAGCGACGGCGAACATGCGACTCGCGGTACGGAAATCGGCAGGGAGGTGATAATGAATCAATAAGATTCATTATCACCGAATGAACCGATTTCGTGAGTAAAGCTCACCATCCTCCACCCTCCGCAGACAAGGCGATAGTATCGTAGCGATCATCTTATATGGCTTTTTAGTGCGACCGCCCTACTTGAAGGCAAAAGGACGCCCGAACTTTTCAATTTCATCACCGGATTCGAAGCGAATTAAAAACAATCGAGAAGCTTCATATCAAAAGAGCGACGGGATACGTCGCTCTTTTGTGCTTACTTTTCCGGCGCCATATTCCATTTCTTCTTGAACTCGGCAAACCATTTTTCGGTCTCTTCGCGCGGCATTTTCACAATGTCACTTACCATTTCGGGGTGG
>CAZGOX010000486.1:0-1812 GCA_964527955.1 uncultured Opitutaceae bacterium
CAGATCAGGGGCCTTCTTCTTCAGGTCTTCCACGAGCTTGAAGGGATTCTCCTTCGGGTCGGGATTTGGCGTGTCAGGGTTCATGCCGCCTCCCTGGAAATCGCACAGCTTTCTTCCTTCCGGTCATGCCTGGCAGGCGTCACCGGCGGCGCGGGCCTCCACAGGTGCGGGGACGTCCTTTTCAGATCTTCCACCAGCTTGAATGGGTTTTCCTTCAGCGTTGAATTAGGAATTTCTGTTTTCATGCCGCCAACGATCAGGCCTGGGTTCCGGGCGTAAAGTACGGGAGCTACGCAGTTGGCTTGCGGAAGGGGGGAAAGAATACGTATTCCAATGGTGCCGGTCGTCCCCTACCCCATGAAACCCCACCCCATCCTGTCCCTTGCCGCATTCCTTCTCCTGGCTATGGCCGCGCCGGCCGCGCCGGGCGCCCCTTCCTCCGACGGCATCCCGCGACTGGAACGGCACGGGACCGCCAGCCGGCTCGTGGTCGACGGAAAGCCGTTCCTCATCGTCGGAGGGGAGCTGCTAAATTCAAGCTCGTCCAGCCGGGAGCATATGCGGTCCCAGTGGGAGCGCCTGGCTGCGACACCGCTCAACACGGTCCTGACCCCCGTCTCCTGGGACATGATCGAGCCCGAGGAGGGCCATTTCGACTTCAGCCTCGTCGACGGCCTGATCTCGGATGCGCGGCCGCACAACCTCCACCTCGTGCTCCTTTGGCTCGCGAGCTGGAAGAACGGGATGTCCTGTTATGCCCCGGTCTGGGTGAAACGCGATTTCGAACGCTTCCCCAGGGTTCCCGGAGCAGACGGCTCGGGCCGCGAACTCCTGAGCACGCTCGGCGACGCCAGCCGCGATGCGGACGCCGCGGCGTTTGCGGCGCTGATGCGCCACCTCCGCAGCGTGGACGGCTCGAATCACACCGTCCTCATGGTGCAGGTGGAGAACGAGGTCGGGATCCTCGGCGATTCGCGCGACCGTTCCGCCGCCGCCGACCGCGCCTTCGCGGGCCAGGTGCCCGGGGAGCTGCTGGCCTACCTCCGCGGGCACAAGGGCTCACTCGCCCCCGAGCTGCGCGGGGTGATGAACGCGGCCGGGGCCCGGGACTCGGGAACCTGGGCGCAGTTGTTCGGCTCCGGGCCCGCGGCGGACGAGATCTTCATGGCCTGGAACTACGCGCGCTACGTCGGGGCCGTGGCGGCGGCGGGGAAGGCTGAGTATCCAATCCCCTTGTACGCAAATGCATGGCTGCGCCAGCCTTACTTTCCGCTTCCCGGCACCTACCCGAGCGGCGGACCCCAGGCGGGCCTGATCGATGTCTGGCGGGCCGGGGCGCCTGCCATCGACATCCTTGCGCCGGACCTCTACGGCCCCGATTTCAGGGACTGGTGCGCGAAGTACGCCCGGAACGGCAACCCCCTCTTCCTGCCGGAAACCGAGTCCGGGAAGCCGGGGGCCGCCCATGTGTTCTACGCGCTCGGCCAGTGGGGGGCGCTCGGCTTTTCGCCGTTCGGGATCGACCGGCCGCTGGATCTGTTTGGTCCGAAGATGGGTCCGGAGCTGGGCCGCAGCTACGAAATCGTGCTGCAGCTCTCCCCGCTCATCCTGGAGCACCAGGGAATGGGTGAGATGACCGGCTTCCTCCTCGACAAGGATCACCCAACGGCGTCGGCCGAGATTGGGGGCTACCGGCTGGACATCGCGCTCGATTCCATCTTCGGCCACTCGGCGGAAGAGGGTCACGGCCTTGTGATCGCGACCGGCCCTGGTGAGTTTGTCGGCGCGGGAACCGGCTTCATGGTCCGCTTC
>CAZGOX010000487.1:0-1812 GCA_964527955.1 uncultured Opitutaceae bacterium
CGCCCCCGGCGGTCAGGACCAGGGTTGATCCGGAATTCACGGTCTGGCCCACGGGTTGCGTGGTGATCGCAGGCAGGGGCGGGGCCATCGACAGAACGGTGACGGAGTAAGGCCCAAACGCCGTTGAGAAGCTTGCGGAGACGCCGCCCAAGGTCGACTGGGCGACATCCGGGCTGGCAGTCCCGTAGGTCGACGATTTTGGATTGGCCGCATTATCCTGCGGAATCCCGTAGGAATACGCGATCGCCAACGGGCCCGGGGAAAAGCCGGCGATCGAGAAATTCCCGGTCCACGTGTTCAGGGGATCCTTGTTGATCACCATCGCCGAGAGCGATCCGTCCTGGCGCCTGACGGAATAGACGGAGAGGAGCGTGCTGGAGCTCGAAGCGCTGACCACGGTGTCGCCTCCCCTGGCGAAATAGCTCATCAGCTTGTGCACGTAGTAGGTGGGGTAGGCCACGCCATCGGAGACCATGAGGCCGCTGTCGCCGACCTGCCGCCAGCCGTAGAGCGAGGAGCTAAGGTTGCCGGTCGTGATCGGGCCGTTGAAGGCGTCCCACCAGAGCATGGTGTTGAATTCCGTCTGGAGGATGCTCCCCACGCTGTCTGCCATATAGAGCCCGCTGACGAGGCTGGTCGACTGCTTCCCCTCCCCGCCGGTGTTGGTCTCGGTGCAGCACAACTCGACTGAGCCGCCCGTCGCGGGCAGGTAGTCGCTCAATTGCTGACGAAGCGCAGCGGCGTAGGACGTCCACGGCAGGAGTGGGGGATTTGTCAGGACGCCCACAGAGGAAATCTGGAGCTCGTTTGCATCGTTTTCCACCCCCTGGACCGCAGGATAGTTGTGGAAGATGAGAAAGTCCGGAGTCACACCCGCAGCCTTCAGCGTGTTGAGCACCTCGGGAGTCCAACCGTGGTGGACCGTCTGGGTCCGGGGATTCGTCACTCCGGGATCCGAGGTGGCGGCGTAGTCGTCCTCGCCGGACGATGCGACCGCGCCGATCTTGATCGTCGGGTCGGCCGCCTTCATCAACTGGTAATACTGGACGAAGCGCGTGGCGTATTCGACGGGATCATAGGGATGGGGGGTGCCGTCCATCTCCCAGCCGCGGCCATAGCACTCGTTCCCTATCTCCCAGTACCTGAAGCCGTATCCCTTGGTGATATTGGAGTACTGGACCCACGCTGCGGCCTCGGCGGGCGTTCCCGACCCGTAATTTGCCGTGATGAACACCTGGGAGTTCAGGAGCAGGGCGAGGCTTGCAAATTCGTCGAACGTGGTGCCCCACGATGCGAGGCTGGTGATGTTGTTCGGGTCCGGAACATTGCTGGTTCCTATCGCTCCCTCCACCGAGTTCGTCTGCCAGTGGAACGTGTCCGCGGTCGATCCGCCTGGGTAGCGAAGGGCCCCGGTATGCGCATTCTGAAACATGGTGACGACGGTCGGGTAGCCCAGGTCGCCCGAGTAACCGTCCCAGATAGCCACGTTAACCCCGAAGATCCGGCTGTCCACCGTGCGCCCCTTCTGGCTGGCGTCGATGGTGAGGCCGGCCGTGGATGCACCGGGATTGATGCCCCCGGTTGAGGTGCTGGTCGTCGTGGTTGTGGTGGTCGTCTGGCTCCGGGTGACACCAACAAAGCCGAATAGGCATGCGAAGATCAGGATGCGGTGCATGGGGTTTGGTGTCATCCAACCACCAGGTGCCTCGACCCTCAACAGGATTTGCGTGCAATCGGGGCGCAGGGAATTCTAGATTGAGGCTTCGAACATGCGTGCCTTCCCCATGCGCCTGGTTCTGCTCTGCGGTTGCC
>CAZGOX010000488.1:0-1810 GCA_964527955.1 uncultured Opitutaceae bacterium
CATTGAGAACGCCCGAACCCCGGTCGTTAGCCCGGATGAGCAACCGGTCGCCGGCAGCGACTTCCAATTGGCGTGCCCGGGCTACGGAAAATGCGCCGCTGCGAAGCGGCAACTGCCGTTCTCCCGCGTCAGCCCGGACAAACACGCTTCTCTCCGCGACCCGCGACACCTCCAAAAATTCTCCCGCCCTGAACCCCTTTACGGACTCGTTGAAAGTAACGACCATTCCGGCCTCATAGTTCCTCGCGTCCTTGGCCTGGGCCACGGTCCATTTCAATGGCTCGTGGGTGGTGACGTTCTCTCCCCGAACGAGAGCGCCGGTAGCCTTGAGCTGGGTCCGCAATTCGGCGGTAAAGGCTTCATGCTCGGCCCAGGTCGGCGTTACGGCCAGGATTTGGTCAAGATTGCGCCCGTTATCAGATAGCCGCATAAAATCCCCCACAGCGCCACGCAGGTAGCCTGCACGGCCTTCCTGGACCCAGCCAAGGGCATCCAGGCGTTCGAGCCCTGCCCGAGCGGCCCCGGCCGCCATGCAGCGCACGGCGGCCCGATAGGCTTTGTTCTCCTGCCGGCGGATCGCGGTCAGTTCGACCCGGTGCAGCTTGGAATGGCCTTCCAGAACGCGGAGAAAGTCGCCGGCTTCGACTGCGGTGTGCTGCCGGCTGTCGCCGAGGAAAAGCACCCGAGCGGAATACTGTTCAGCGATGGCCAGCAATTCCGCCCCTTGCCGGTTGGAAGTTAACCCGACCTCATCGCAGATCAGGACAGCACCCCGCAGGTGCTCATGGTCCTGTTCGGCATTATTGCGCAGAAACGCGGTCAGCGTCGTCACCGCCAATCCATCCTTGCGGAGCGTGTCGGCGGCCGAGCTGGTCGGAGCGCAGCAGAACACCGGGACTCCCGTCTTCACCAATCCCTGGTAGATTTCGCGCAGAACCGTGGACTTTCCGACGCCAGCCGCGCCCCGGAGGCAAACCATCTGGTCACGCGAAGCCATGACCGCCGAGGCGGCCTCCCATTGCTCCGCGCTCAACTGGGGCGAAAATCGAATGTCGTCCCCGCCCAACGGCTGGCATTGTCCCCGAGTGCGGTCCACGAAATCGACCGCCCACTTTTCCAAGGCAAGGCCCTCGACCGTCGCGAACTTTTGATGAACCCACGGCTCATCCGTCAGGCCGACAAGCCCCGCCTCCTTGGCCTTGGCGTGAAGCCGAGGCAGCTCGACCCCACCCAGATTCTGGTTCAGCGCCTCGGCCAGGACCGCATGGCCGGTGACAACGGATTGCCATTCGTACAGGTGCGAGATTGCCGCAACAAGGCTCTGGCTCTCCCGACCCGGCGAAGCGACCCGCTGGCCGGCGCGAATGCCGGCCTGCGCTTTTAGAATTTTTAACTCGTCCAACTCGGCCGGCGAAAGCTGCGCCCGCTGGGCGGCCAGGACCGCCGGAGTGGTTATCTCGGCAAGCTTGGAGTCGCGGGTCTCTGTCGTAATGGAGTGGATTTCCGCCACGGTCGGCTCCCGGCCAAATTCTGAGCGAAATGCGGCAATCCCGGCCTCGACCTCGGCCCGCCGCTTGGAAAACCGCTCCCGGATGCCGGCGGAAACCCCCGCTATCTCGAAACCCGTCACCGCCCCTTTGTTGTCGCGGATTTGACCGATTTCATAGCCCAAGGCGAGGCACGACCGTGCCATCTCGTTCTGGTAGACCTTGCCGGCATATCGGATCGCCGAAACCATCTCGAATTCCGTCAGCGCCCGCCAGGTTTTCGTCCGCAGGTCCCAGGTCGCATTGGCGGTCACAAAATGGGT
>CAZGOX010000489.1:0-1801 GCA_964527955.1 uncultured Opitutaceae bacterium
TCAGGTCTTTGGCGAGCAGGAACAAGCTGGGGGCGTTCAAGCTCGCGACCACCGTTTGTCCGATCTCGACGCGCCGGTCGATGACGACGCCGCCGACGGGGGAGCTGATGACACAGTACGCGACGTTTCGGGCCGCGCGCTCCACCTGCGCGGCGGCCTGCTGCACCAGCGCCTCGGCCAGCGTCTTGCTAGCCTCAGCCTCGGCGATGGACGCTTCTGCGACGCCCACGCTCGCCTTGGCCTGCTCGTAGGCCGATTCCGCGGCGTCGTAGTCCGCCTTCGAAAGGGCCGTCGTGTTGACGAGCTTCTGAGCTCTGGCCCAGTCGCGGCTGGCTTGCTCTTCCTTGGCCAGGGCGAGCTGTTTGTTGGCTTCGCCGGTCTTGATCTGCGCGTTCGCCTGGTTGACCTGCGACTGCGCCTGGGCCTGCTGGGCCCTGGCGGAGGAAAGATCTGCGGCGTAGAGGGAATCGTCGATCTTGGCCAGGATCATTCCCTCGGACACCTCGGATCGGTAGTCGATCGGCTTGCCATCTTTGTCCGTTCCGAACTGCGCGATCTGCCCGTTGACCTGGGCGCCGACGTCGATGACGTCCTCGGGCACCACGGTTCCCGTGGCCGGGATTGTCTGGGCGACGTCCATTTTGCGGACCGGCGAGGTTCGGTAGGAAACCGGGGGCTTCTGGCGTGCTTCATACCAAACGAAGCCGCCGTAGCCGATCCCCGCCAGTATCGCCAGCACCAAGAGCCATCCGATCGCTCGCTTCATCCGGCGCTCCTACTTGCACGACTAACCCCAAGCCAGCTCGCCCATGGCGGCTGGTCTGGCCGTTGGTCCTTAATCAAACGCTCGATCCGCGTTCTGTTGCTCTGAACCCAGAGCGTAACACCCCAAAACGAAGTGCGGATGGTGTGGTCCCCGGGTCTCCCCTGGCCAGGGTCGGGCGGCCGCGGGCGGAACCCAGGGCTGTCCACCGTTGGCCGCCCATCGTGGACTCGATATGCTCCCCTTCCCTCTCCCGATTCTACCGATTTCATCCGAGCCATCCTCGGACTTGCCCCCCCGGGTCCCCGGCCCTTCCCGGACCCCCGCCCCCCACGGAGACCTCTCGATGAGCGGTGTGGACCTGCCTCTTCCCCAACTCCGACCCCTCGGCAAGACATCCCGGACCGACAACTGGTGGCTTCAACCCCTGCTGGTGTTCCTGGGGCTTGGGGCGTTCATTGTCTATTCCACATGGGCCGCCTTGCAGGGAACGAACTACTTCGTTCCCGGCACGCACTACCTCTCGCCCATGTACTCGCCGGTGCTGTTCGACTCGTGGAAGATCGCGCCCGTGACGTCGGGCCATGCCTGGTTCGGACCGTGGCCGGAGTGGCTTCCCAAGTCGTTTCTGTTCCTGCCGCTGACGCCGGCGTTCTTGATCCTGTGGGCGCCCGGCGGCTTCCGCTTCACGTGCTACTACTACCGAGGGGCGTACTACAAGTCCTTCTGGGCCGATCCCATCTCGTGCGCCGTCGGCGAGCCCGGCTTCCGTAAAGAGAACTACCGGGGCGAGAAAAAGTTCCCGCTGATCCTGCAGAACGTGCATCGCTACTTCTTTTACCTCGCGGTCGTGTTCATCGGGCTGCTTGCGTACGACGCGATCTCGGCGTACATCTTCCACGGCCCCGATGGAGGGAACCACTTCGGGGTTGGTATTGGCTCTCTCGTCCTCACCATCAACCCGATCTTTCTTGGCTGCTACACCTTCGGCTGCCATGTGTTCCGCCACCTCATCGGTGGGCGCAAGGACGAGATAGG
>CAZGOX010000490.1:0-1798 GCA_964527955.1 uncultured Opitutaceae bacterium
CGTTGTTGAGGACCTTGTCGAGCTGGGCCTTCTCGGAGTTGATCAGCTTGCCGCGCAGAGGCAAAATGGCCTGGTAGCGGCGGTCGCGGCCCTGTTTGGCGGAGCCGCCGGCCGAGTCGCCCTCGACAATGTAGATCTCGCACAACGCCGGATCCTTCTCGGAGCAGTCGGCCAGCTTGCCTGGCAGGCCGCCGCCGGAGAGGGCGCCCTTGCGGATGGTTTCGCGGGCCTTGCGGGCGGCCTCGCGGGCGCGGGCGGAAAGCAGCGTCTTGTCGATGATGCGCTTGGCGATGCCCGTTTCCTTTTCGAAGAAGAACTTCAGTTTCTCGCCGACGATCTTCTGCACGATGCCGTCGACCTCGGAGTTGGACAGCTTGGTCTTCGTCTGGCCCTCGAAGCGCGGCTCGGGCACCTTGACGGAGATGACGGCGACGAGGCCCTCGCGCACGTCGTCACCGGTGATGGACGGGTCCTTTTCCTTGATGAGGTTGTTGGCCTTGGCGAAATTGTTGATCACGCGGGTGAGCGCGGTGCGGAAGCCGGAGAGGTGCGTGCCGCCCTCGATGTTGTAGATCGAGTTGGCGTAGGCGTAGACCTGCTCGCCGTAGGTGTCGTTGTACTGGATGCAGACGTCGACGATCGTGTCGGGCAGGGTGGAGTTGGTCTCGTTCGGCGCGTGGTCGGAGAAAGTGATCGGCTTCGGATGCAGGACGTTCTTGTTGTTGTTCAGGAACCGCACGAACTCGGCGATGCCGTCCTTGAACAGGAAGTTCTCCTTCTTTTGCGCGCGCTCGTCCTCGAGGTCGATGGACAGGCCCGGATTGAGGAAGGCGAGTTCGCGCAGGCGCTTGGCGAGGATGTCGTAAACGAATTCGCGCGTGGTCTGGAAGATTTCCGGGTCGGGCTTGAAGGTGATCTTGGTGCCGGTCTTCTTGGTCTCCCCGATGACCTCAATTTTCTGCGTGGTTTTGCCCTGGGCAAAACGCATGTGGTAGACCTTGCCGCCGCGGCGCACCTCGGCCTCGAACCACTCGGAAACGGCGTTCACGCACTTCGCTCCGACGCCATGGAGGCCGCCGGAAACCTGGTACGCGCCCTTGCCGAACTTGCCGCCGGCGTGGAGATTGGTCAGCACCAGCTCGAGGGCCGGAATCTTGTAGATCGGGTGAATGTCGACCGGGATGCCGCGGCCGTTGTCCTCGACCGAGCACGAGCCATCGAGGTGCACGCTGACGGAGATCTTCGAGGCGTAGCCGGCGAGGCATTCATCCACGGAGTTGTCGACCACCTCGAAGACGCAGTGGTGCAGGCCGCGCTCGGCCGTGTCACCGATATACATGTCGGGCCGCCTGCGCACACCCTCGAGACCCTCGAGTTTCTGGATTTTTGACGCGTCGTATTGGGCGGCGGCGGCGTCAGTTTTTGCTTGGGATTTCGCTTCGTCGGAGTCGGGCATTTAAGGCAGAAATGGAATTAAAAAACGTCTTGGAAAACCTCACCTGCGACAATGTTTTTCTATGCTTTTTTCACGTTATTTTTTCGCCCAAAACCGACCTGATAAATAATTGACCACGAAATATTAACAAAGGTGTTTTCCCCTTGCCATTTCGGGCCGGTTTCATTTGCGGCGGGGCGAGGTCTGCGGGCGCCGATTGTCGGTGGAAAACTGGACCGGACCCTCGGGGAAAAGTTTCATTTGACCGCCGTTTTGCCGGGGCGCAATGTCGCCGGATGGTCGTAATCAAATTGGACAGGGTGCTCGCGCTGCAGGAATGCGACACGAAACGACTCTCGCTGG
>CAZGOX010000491.1:0-1786 GCA_964527955.1 uncultured Opitutaceae bacterium
GCATCAGCGCCGAGGACCTGAACCGGCGGTTTGAAATCACCGTCGGCAGCGACGGCCTGGTTTCTGGGTTTGCGCCCAGCGACTCGACCCAGGGCGCGGTCTCGGACAACGTGAAGGCGTACGTCCAGGGGCTGCATTTTTACCCCGCACTCGCGAGCGGCGCTCCCGTCGACGGGAAGCTCGAGGCCAGCCTCGCCGAGTTGGTCCATTGACGGAATATTTGCGCTCCCGGCGGCTCTAATAGGGGAATGAAGCACCTTCCCTGGATCCTTGCGTCCCTGGCCCTCGCAGCCACGCTGGCCGCCCAGAATTCCATGCAAAGCACCCCCTCCAAGGACAAGGCGCAGGATCCTGCCGCCTGCGGCATCGACGGTCCGAAATCGGCATGCGGCCTGCCTTCCAATGTGGTCATTGACATGTCAAAGGCCACGGTGACCCACTCCGACCAGGAGTGGCAGGGCCTTCTCACGCCCGTCCAGTATGACGTTACCCGCAACCAGGGGACCGAGCCGCCGTTTCGCAACGAGTACTGGGACAACCACAAGGACGGAGTCTATTTCTCGGCCTGCAGCGACACGCCGCTCTTCGACAGCCGGGACAAGTTCGACAGCGGGACAGGATGGCCGAGCTTCACCAAGCCGATCGATGCGCACTTTGTGGCGTCCGAGACAGACGCCAGCTTTGGGATGGTTCGCAACGAGGTGCACTGCGTGGTCGACGGGGCGCACCTGGGGCATGTGTTCGACGACGGCCCGGCGCCGACCGGTCTCCGGTACTGCATCAATTCCGCCTCCCTGAAGTTCGTGCCCCGGGCGCAATACGAGGCCTGGCTTGCGGCGCACTCAGGGAAGGTCACCGCGTCCAAGTGAGGGGCTCCGCGGTGCTGGGTTCCTTTGGTTCGGCTGACTCATGCAGGCGTTTCGAGGTAGGGACGGGCGTCCCGCCCGTCCGGGAATACGTCAGGCCCATTCGCAGGCCCGGACGCCCGGGGACGGGCGTCCCTACCCGATTTCAGTCAAATGGACCCAGCACCGGCTACGCTCCGGGTTGACACCATGCGAAACGCACTGATTTTAGCAGCCCTTATGGCAGCCATGACCACGACCCCCGCGAAAGCCGACTCAATCGTCGTGGGCGGCGGGTGCTTCTGGTGCCTGGACGCCGCCTACAAGCTGCTTCCGGGAGTAACCCATGTGACCTGCGGGTACTCCGGGGGAAAGGTCGACAGCCCAAACTACGAGCAGGTGTGCACGGAGACGACCGGGCATGCCGAGGTTGTGAAGGTGGATTTTGACCCGGCCAAGGTGAGCCTGGACAAGGTGATCGATTATTTCTGGGAGGTCCATGACCCCACCCAGGTCGGCGGGCAGGGGGAGGACATGGGGGACCAGTACCGGTCGATCATCCTCTACTCGGGCGACGCGCAGAAGGCCGCCGCCGAGAAGTCCAAGGCGACCCGGCAGAAGCTCCTGGGCGATCCCATCTCGACCGAGATCGTGCCCCTTGCCAAGTTCTGGCCGGCGGAGGACTACCATCAGGACTACTTTGAGAAGCATCCGGACCGGGCGTACTGCTCCATCGTGATCAGGCCCAAGATCGATAAGCTGAAGGCAAAGCTCGGCGCGGGAAAATAGCCTCAGGGAGCAGGAGTGGTAGGGACGGGCGGCCCGCCCGTCCGGGAATTGCGAATGGGCCCGAAAGCATGCCCGGACGCGCGGGCCGCGCATCCCTACCTCCCAACTCGGACGACGCGGGCCCCGGCTTGAGTTTTCGGCAGCTGTGTGTT
>CAZGOX010000492.1:0-1786 GCA_964527955.1 uncultured Opitutaceae bacterium
CTTCCCTCATGAATTCGTAAAATTGATTGAAGCCGCCGCCTTGATTGTGCTTTGGCGACCAAAGATAACCGCCCTCAGTCTCCTGACGGTAGGTCTGATTTTGGCTTACCCACCAGAATCGCACAGACTGATATTAGTGCATGCTTGCGAGATGTGTCCAGGGTGCATAATCGGGCAACTAGCCTACCATGCATCTTTACATCGGCATAACCGACAATGGATGGTTTGAATATCTAGCGAAGCTTCAACCCGATGAGGTGAATTTTTGGCGCCCGAAAAGTCAGGACCAGTTTCGGGCACTCGAGCCGGGCGAGCTATTCCTATTCAAACTGCATTCGCCATATCACTTCATTGTGGGCGGCGGGGTCTACGCTCATCACACGTTTTTCCCGATTCAAATGGCATGGGATACGTTTCTCCAAAAGAACGGGACGCCTGACTGCCGCGCATTTGTCGATAGAATCTCGAGCTATCGTGGTTCCGGGGGTGCAGATTTGCCTTTGGGATGCACAGTTCTGACGCAGCCGTTTTTCTGGCCCCGTGATCTTTGGCTCCCCATGCCAGCCGATTGGCCAAGATCGGGCGTAATGGAAGGCAAACGCTATGATGCCAGTTCGCCTGCCGGCAGCAAATTGTGGTCGGATGTTCAGGTGAGGCTCAAAGGAGCGTCTCTAGGCATTGGCGATGAGAATATGGACCAATTAGACGCGCGCTACGGCGAGCCGCGCCTGTACAAACCGCGATTAGGGCAAGGAGCATTCCGAGTCGAAGTTACCGATGCCTACGAACGGCGTTGCGCAATCACTGGCGAACGAACACTACCCGCGCTCGCGGCCTGTCACATCAGGCCTTATGCCGACAGTGGTCCTCACGAGGTGAACAACGGCATACTGCTGCGTTCCGACATGCATAATCTCTTCGATCTCGGCTACCTAACTGTTACGCTCGATTACAAGGTAAGGGTCAGCCGACGGATACGCGAAGAGTTTCAGAATGGTCGGCAATATTACGCATACGACAACCAACCGCTTCAGGTCATGCCGCATGATGAGAGGGTGCGTCCTGCAAAAGAGTTTCTCGAGTGGCACCAGAGCATATTCAAAGGGTGATCCCCATCCTGTTCATGTAGATTGACCCACCAGACTCAACACATCGTGCGCGGACGGCCACTTTGAGATTGGGTTCGGGTGGTATTCGTTTAGAATCGAGCATGGCTTGGAAACATGAACTGTTCGCTGGTGCCTACTTTCTGGGTTTCATGCTCTGCGCGCTTGCGCTCCTGGTATGGCAAAGGAGGCTGAAAGGGCGGCGTAATCCTCTCCCCAAGGAGACCCGGCTTCTCCGTGCTCCGGGCGAGACGCAGTTCAACCTCATACGCCGATTCGATGAGGACATGATTGTTTGGGTCGCTTTGGCGGCAGGGATTCCGGCTGGAGTCTCTGCCGGTCTACTTGCGCTATCGGGAATGTTGCCGCCGATATTTCGGGTTGGTGGGTTCTTGCTTAGTGCCCTCGTTTTTGTGTTTCTGTTTTTCCTGGGCGTTAGATGGTTTGCTGGAAAGGCCAGAGAACGGGGAGACCGATACCTAGGATACTTTGGCGAACGGATAGTTGCCGAATACCTCGATCCTCTGAAGCAGCAGGGATGGAGTGTGTTTCACGACGTTCCTTGCAGTAGTGATGGGCGGAAGTTCAACATCGATCACGTAGCTGTTGGTCCCCAAGGAGTCTTCGTGATTGAAACAAAGACGCGAAGAAAGGGTGGGGCCCAACCAGGCTTTGACGAC
>CAZGOX010000493.1:0-1783 GCA_964527955.1 uncultured Opitutaceae bacterium
CCTCGTCACCATGTCCGGGGGCAAACCCGTCCAACAGGGGATCCGCGTGAGGCTCCCGGCCGGGCTCACCTGGGAGTCGCTGGCTTCCATGACTCCCGAGGCGATCCGCGACGGCGATCTTTTTCCGAAGGGTTTCCTGCCCCTTCCCCACCCCAACCACCCGGAGGGCGGGATGGTGTTCCCTAAGTCAGAGATTGATGAGATCAAGAGGCAGGAAGGGCGGGATCTGACACGCTTCGACCTGGACTTGGATCTTCCAGACCGGTTTCTCGCGGAGTTTCCGGCCCCGATGTACCTGACCACCCGGCCCGACCTGGGAGACGTCTCACGGGGTAGGTTGGTCACGCTCGACAACTACTTCGAGCTCTTCGACGGCATCCTGAATCCGAAGCAGATCGAGGGGCTCCGGCTCCTGCTGACGCCCTTCCCGCAGCAGCAATTCAATGAGACCAGCGACCGCCGCTCCGAGCGGCCGAGCCTCGGCGTGGCCTGCTTCGATTGCCATGACAACGGCCACACCAACGGCGCCACGCACCAGGCCGGCGATGTCCGGCCGCAGGAGAACCGCCACCGGATCGAGACGCCTTCGCTCCGGGGCGTGAACATCCAGCGCCTGTTCGGCTCCCAACGGGCGCTAAAATCGGTGGAGGACTTCACCGAATTCGAGCAGCGCGGGGCCTACTTCGATGGCGACACGGTGATCGCGGCCAAGAAAGGGGCGAACATCCTGGATCGCGGAAGCCAGGTCCATGCGATGGCCGAGTTCCAGGAGATCCTCGACTTTCCACCGGCGCCGAAGCTCGACATCTTCGGGAAGTTGATCCCGGCCAAGGCGTCCGCGGAGGAACTCAGGGGCCAGGACTTGTTCTTCGGCAAGGGGCGGTGCGCGGCCTGCCACGAGCCTCCGTACTATACGGACAACTCGATGCACAACCTCCAGGTGGAACGGTTTTACAAGACCCGGATGATAAATGGCCTCAGGGCCGGGCCCGACGGCCCAATCAAGACGTTCACCCTGCGCGGCATCAAGGACTCCCCCCCCTTCCTGCACGATGGACGCCTGCTGACCCTGGAGGACACGGTGGAGTTCTTCAACCTGGTCGACCAGTCCAGGCTGGACGCCGGAGAGAAGGGCGACCTGGTCGCCTTCCTGAGAACGCTTTGAGCACGACAACCCACACAACCCCATGAGAATCATCCCGAGAAATCCCCTGGTCCGCGCCGGTTTCGTCCTGGGAGCCGGCTTCGGCGGCCTCGCCGATGGCATCGTCCTCCACTCGATCCTGGGCTGGCATCACCTGATCTGCGCCAACACCACCGTGTACTGCCAGCCGACCTCCGTTCAGCAGCTTCTCGTGGAGAACACGCAGGACGGGTTCTTCGACCTGGCCCTGTTTCTCGTCGTCATGGCCGGAACGGTCATGCTGTTTCGCGCCGCCCGTTGCCCCGTCCCCGCCTGGAATGGCTGGGTCCTTTTCGGCGCCATGATCGCCGGGTCCGGGTTCTTCAATTTCCTCGAGGGCCTCGTAAACCACCAGATTCTCGGGCTCCATCATGTCCTGCCCGGCAGCCCCCACCAGCTCCTGTTCGACATGCTGTACCTGGCCAACGGGGCGCTCTTCTTCCTGGTCGGAGCCTGGCTCGTCCGGCGGCCGATCCGTCCGAGCGCGGTCCCCATCGGTGCAACCCAGCAAGGATGACCCTCCTCCGGCCGGACTGACGGGCGATGAAGCCCGCCTCAGGCTCGCCAACGTTGGTCCGAATTCGATTCCGGACACGACGC
>CAZGOX010000494.1:0-1776 GCA_964527955.1 uncultured Opitutaceae bacterium
TGGGCTCGATGATGTCGATGAGGCGCTTGTGCGTGCGCGTCTCGAACTGCTCCATGGACTTCTTGTCCCCGTGCGGGGAACGGTTCACCGAGAGCTTCTCGATGCGGGTGGGAAGCGGGATGGGGCCGGACACCCGCGCGCCGGAGCGTTTGGCGGTCTCGACAATGTCCAGAGCCGATTGGTCGATGACGCGGTAGTCAAAGCCCTGGAGTTTGATGCGGATGCGCTGGCCTTTCATGGTGGGAAAAGAACGGGTTTCAGGTGCGGGCCGGGCCCTTGGTGTTGTTCTCAACGATCTTGGCGAGAAGAGAGTTGGGCACCTGCTCAAAGTGCGACGGCGTGATGGCGGCGCTGGCGCGGCCCTTGGAAAGCGAGCGGATGTCCGTGACGTAGCCGAACAGCTTCTCGAGCGGCACCCGGGCGTCGATGATGCAGGCGCCGGCTTTGTTCTCCATGCCGTTGATCGTGCCGCGGCGGCGGTTGATGTCGCCGATCAGGTCGCCCTGGTATTCTTCGGGCGTGGTGACCTCGACCCCCATGATGGGCTCCAGCAGGATCGGGTTCGCCTTTTTCATCGCGTCCTTGAACGCGAAGATTCCGGCCATCTTGAACGCGAGCTCGGAGGAGTCCACCTCATGGAACGAGCCGTCCACGATGCGCACGATCACATCCACCACCGGGAAGCCGGCGACGACCCCGTTGTTGCAGCCTTCCTGGATCCCGGCGATGGAGGGCTTGATGAACTCCTTGGGAATGGTGCCGCCCACAATCTCATCAATCACCTCGACGCCCTTGCCCTTTTCATTCGGCTCGAGCTTGATGCAGACGTGGCCATACTGGCCCTTGCCGCCGGACTGGCGGATGAACTTGCCCTCGCCGCTGGCGGCCTTGCCGACGGTCTCGCGATAGGCGATCTGCGGCTCGCCCGCCGTCGCCTCCACCGCGAACTCACGCTTCATGCGGTCGCGGATGATGTCGAGATGGAGCTCGCCCATGCCGGAGAGAATGGTCTGGCCGGTGTCGGTGTCGGTCTTGACCCGCAACGTCGGGTCCTCCGCGACGAGCCGCTGGAGCGCGTTGCCGAGCTTCTCCTGGTCCGCCTTCGAGTTCGGCTCAATGGACATTGAGATGACGGGCTCGGGAAAGGACGGCGGCTCGAGGCGGATGTCAAAGTCCTCGTCGCACAGCGTGTCGCCGGTGATGACGTCCTTGACGCCGACCAGGGCGCAAATATCGCCGGCATAAGCCACGTCGATCTCCTCGCGGTCGATCGCGCGCATCAGCACGAGGCGCGAGCAGCGCTCGCTGCGGCGGGTGCGCGGGTTGTAAAGGGACATGCCCTGCTTGAGCATGCCGGTATAGACGCGGAAAAACACCAGCCGGCCGACAAACTTGTCGTTCCAGAGCTTGAAGGCGAGCCCGGCGAGCTTCGCCTTGTCGTTGACGACCGCCTCGACCGGTTTGCCATCGCTGTCCTGGCCCTGCATCGGGGGCACGTCGATCGGGCTGGGCAGATAGTTCACCACGCAGTCGAGCAGGCGCTGCACGCCCTTCTTCTTGAACGCGGAGCCGGGGAACACCCCGGTGAACTGGAGCGAGATGGTGGCCTTGCGGACGCCGAGCATCAGCTCCTCCACCCCGATCTCCTGCCCGTTGAGATATTTCTCGGCGATCAAATCGTCGAAGTCGCAGACCGCCTCGATCAGCTTCTCCCGATACTCCTTCGCCTGCGCCTTCATGGCGTCGGGAATCTCGATCGTGACCGGATTCATCCCG
>CAZGOX010000495.1:0-1769 GCA_964527955.1 uncultured Opitutaceae bacterium
GTCCCTGAGCCGGACCCCGTCCCCTTACCCTGATCCATGCGCCTTCCCGGCCCCAAACCCGACACCCAAATGCGCCAATCCCGCCCAAGGGGCCCGCATTCAGGGGCCGTGCGTGTCGATAACGGCCCTCGCCTCGCGAACCAGGATCCTGGCGAACTCCCGGTCGAACCAGAAGCCCTGGACGGGGGTGCCGTGGTCAAGCCGGCCCTTTGACCTGCCTTCCGCAGCCTCCTCCCCGGCCGGGAGCCCGGCGGAGGCCTCCTCGGCGCGGCCCTGCCTGAACAGCGACATGGCAAGGATGGCCCTCGCGGTTGCGGCGCGCGGGGCGTTCTTCTCGGGGCAGGCAAGGCAGCGCTGCGCCCACTCGGCCGACTTGGCGAAGTTTCCCTGGCGGTATTCCCAGAGCGCAAGCGAGACGGATTCCCAGGCGGCCCTGAATATGTCGCCGCCCTGGTCGGCCTCGGCGAACGACTTTGCCGTGTCCGCCGCGACCGCCCTCAGGGAGCCTAGGAACCGCTTGTCCGCCGGCGTCAGCAGGCAGATCTTCAGGATGCGGTCGGCCGCCGGGCACGTCGCGCCGGCGAAGCGCCCGACCGCATCTTCGCGGAAGCGCTCGTACCCGTCGGTGTCGCCCATCTCGACGTACGCGGGGCCAAGGCGGAGGTAGTCCAGGGTGTACACGTCCCACCCGTCCAGCTGGTCGACCTGGAGCAGCCGCGAAAACCGGTCGGCCGCCAGCTTCCAGTGCCCCTGGAGGGCGTGCCATTCCCCGACGGAGCGAAGGACGGCCGCGCCCTCCACCGTCGGCTGGGTGAACGACATGTCGCTCAGGAGGCGGTCGGCGTCATCAAACTTCTCCTGGCTGACGAGGAGCGCGGCCTGCGTCATCCGGGCCCTTGACTCGGCCTCCATGCGCAGGTGGGCCTGCTGCTGCTCGGCGGTCACGGCGCGCTGGCGCTCGTCCCTCTCCCTGAGAAAGAGCCACGTGGAGGTTCCCAGGCCGATCACCAGCGCGACCGCGACGATCCCGCCTGTCGCGAACACGACCCGGTTCCTGCGCACCAGCTTCTTGAACTGGTAGAACCCGCTCTTGGGATGGGCCGAGACCGGCTCGCAGCCGAGATGCCGCTGGATGTCCATCGCGAGCCCGTTCGCCGTCTCGTACCGTCGCCGGTGGTCCTTCTCGAGCGCCTTCATGACCACCCAGTCAAGGTCGTCCCTCAGGATGGAATAGAGCTGGTTCGGCTCCGTCTGCCGGCACTCGGCGAGGGAATCCAAGTCGGGCCGCTGAAGCATCACCAGGCGGTCCGACGGCCGGGGCGGCGCCCGCTCCCTGAGGGTCCTGCGAAAATCCTCGAGCCCCGAGCCCATGAGCTCCTTCGTGTCGAACGGGGTCTTGCTCGTGAGGAGCTCGTAGAGCAGCACCCCGAGGCTGTAGATGTCGCTGCGGGTGTCGATGTCCAGGCCGCTCATGTCCGCCTGCTCGGGGCTCATGTAGTCGGGGGTCCCGATGAGCTGGGCGTAGGCGGTGAAGGAGATCCCCTCGGAGTACCGGGCGTCGGTCGCCTTCGATATTCCAAAGTCGATCACCTTCGGGACCGGCACGCCGTCGTGCATGGCCACCATGATGTTGGAGGGCTTGATGTCCCTGTGGATGATCCCCTTCTGGTGGGCGTGCTGGATCGCGTGGCAGATCTGGATGAACAGGTCGAGGCGCTGGCGGATGCTCAGGTGGTTCTTGTCGCAGTACTTCGTGATCCGCACGCCCC
>CAZGOX010000496.1:0-1765 GCA_964527955.1 uncultured Opitutaceae bacterium
TCGTCGCGCTCATCACCCACGAGGACAGCCCGAACGAGAAGATCTGGTTCAAGACACCGGCCGCCGCGGCCCGGGACGGGGGCGTCCCGGTCCACACGCCCGAGAAGGTGGGAACTCCCGATTGGGTCGAGCGGATCGCCGCGATGCGCCCGGACCTGATCCTCTCCGTTTACTACCGCAACATGATAAGCACGAAGGTGCTCGGGCTCGCCCCCCTCGGGGCGTTCAACATGCACGGCTCGCTCCTCCCGAGGTACCGGGGCCGCGCCCCCATCAACTGGGCCGTGCTAAACGGCGAGCCGCGGATAGGGATGACGCTCCACCGGATGGTCCGGGAGCCCGACGCCGGCAGCATCGTGGACCAGGAGGGAGTCGACATCGGGCCCAGGGACACCGCCGAGCAGGCGTTCCGCAAGGTGCTCCCATGCGCACGGAACGTGCTCGCCCGCCAGATTGACGCCCTGCTTTCCGGGACGGCGCGCGAGACGCCGCAGGACCCGGCGCTCGCCACGTACTTTGGAGGCCGCAAACCCGAGGACGGCCGCATCGACTGGACCCAGCCGTCCCGGCGGATCTTCAACCTCATCCGGGCGGTCACCGACCCGTATCCCGGGGCTTTCACGGACGTCGGCGCGGCCCGCCTGATGGTGTGGTGGGCGGAGGAGGCCTCGCCCGCGGCCCGCGCTGGGAGCGGGAAGCCGGGCCAGGTGATCACGGCAGAGCCCCTGGTCGTCGCCACCGGCGACGGGGCCCTTGAGCTGACACGCACGGAATGGCGGGGAGCCCCGGCGCCGGTGCTTAGTCCAGGGCAGGTTTTGTAGGGGTCCCTCCCGCCGGGATTCGCCCGGTTGTTCCGGCGCGCCGTTTGGGGCCATCGGCCCCCAGGGGAAACGCGTTCTTAGCGGGGAACTTTATGTTTTCGGGCCGCATCTGGAGCCGTCGAAAGTCAGTGTAGGTCCCGGGGACCGGTTTGAT
The DNA here is from genome assembly GCA_964527955.1 of uncultured Opitutaceae bacterium. Taxonomy (GTDB): domain Bacteria; phylum Verrucomicrobiota; class Verrucomicrobiia; order Opitutales; family Opitutaceae; genus Palsa-1447. The sequence continues at coordinate 976 of CAZGOX010000496.1, forward strand.
GCGTACTTTATTCGCCACCATTCAGATACGGTTCGGTCGGCCTATGGGAAATCTATGGATGCGCCTGCGCCGCTTGCATCTCGCCGGTGAGGCGGGCCCGCGCGGAAGGCGTGCGCAACCCGATGTTAAGGCTCTCGAGATAAATGGCTTAACATCAATGCAATTTTGGTGGGCCCGTTGGCATACAATTGGCTACGTCCCAACCGCGGACGTTAAATCCGCATTAAGCCATCGAACCATCGTTCAGCACAGACACGACCGATCCAGCATCACGTTGCCCCGATAGACCCAGCTCAACTCCCAAGACCTATGCCTGATACCTCCACGCCAACGCCGACACCGACGATGAAGCCCACCCTGGGCCTCACCGGTCTGACCGTTAACGCCATGGCCCTGATCGCTCCGGGCGCCTTCCTATGGCTCACGTTCCAGGAGCAGGCGCTTTACGGCGCCCCAATGGCGGGTGCCTCCATGTGGTTCGGCATCCTGATGGCGCTGCTGCTGTGCTACGCTACCGCGGTGAGCTACGCGGAGCTCTCCAAGCTCTACCCGGGCGCGGGGTCGTCCTACTTCTACGCCGAGCAGGCCTTCCTCGCGAAGACCAAGGCGTTCAAGTTCGCGCGTGTGGCCAAGTTCTTCACCGGCTGGGCCAGCCACCTGTACTACTGGGTCTACCCGGGGTGCATGGTCGGGGTTACGGCGCTCCTCGTTGGTTATCTCTCCGGCTACCTGTTTCCCGACACGTTCAGCGGGACCTACAACAGCCCGCTTGAGATGTACCTCTTCTGCA
>CAZGOX010000497.1:0-1764 GCA_964527955.1 uncultured Opitutaceae bacterium
TATGTTAAGTAGTGAAATTGCCGAATCTCCTCCCGATTTCTTCCCCGGCCTCCCCCCATTCGCGTTTGACCCTCCGGGATGGTCTCGGCCCTCAGAAATGGCGTTCGATCCAGATGAGGCGCATTTGCATGAGATTCATCAGCAAGGTGCCTGACTTTGGTTGAGGTGCGTCCGAAATGCTGTTTGCCGGATCAGGGCTGTATTCATCCCGAAGGAATGCGGCTTCGCTGGCATGGAGGATCGCATCAGCTTCGGCCGGGTCGCCCCCGGCTTTCACGGCAAGCGCCGTAGCCCTGAAGTCCTCGATCCTATCAAGGCGCTCCTCGTCCAGAAACATCCCGTAGCCCGCCTGCGCGTTCAGGCTGCGGAAATTTCCCACGTGAAGTCCTGGATGTTCGCGAAGCGACCGGTCCTCCAGGCCCCGTTTCGTGTAGATGTCACGAAGTCGGAACTGGCGCATCTTGGATTTTTGGACCACGTACCTGGGAAGAATCTGGGGAGGCGCACGCGGGACCAGGCTCAGGACCATCTCTAGGGAATTGTCCTCCGGGTGGAATTCGGGCACGTCCGCCGCGCAGTGCGCAGCGGGCGCCGCTGATCCCGGCCGAACCAGGTCCTGGCCTCCCGTTGCCTCCGAAGGGTCCTTGCGGACGGGAGGGGCGCTGCGGGGCCCAACCTGCCCGGCAAGGTCCTTCTGGGCGACTAGCGTCGGGTCGTCCCCCTGTGCGCAGGCCGACAGGGCGGCGACCCCTAGGGCGAACAGCGTTAGTCTGCATGCAAACACAAGTACTATCACCGAACGTCCCAGCAGGGATTGGTTCCCCGCCGGATATTCCGACAACACCCCACTTTCGGCGCAGACGGGACACTCGGAGGGCCAAGGGGCCTCCGCGAGACGCTCTGATTTAGACGTGAGCCGGTGGGTCGGCTACGACGGGAGCGCGGAAGGCCCGGTCATCACAATGTCGGCCGCGGAGCGGTCGTAGCCCCTTTCGCCGCGGAAGCCCCATCCCGAGGCGGCGCCGAATCCGCCGCATAGCGTGCGGAAAGCCTCGCGAGGACGGCCGCGGCGAGTTCTTCGACCATGAGGTGATCAACGGGCGCCGGATCTTCGTCCGCTGCGTGTGGTTCGACATTACGCCAGATTGCGCCCGTTTTGAGCAGTCCTTCTCCGCCGACGGTGGCAGGACAAGGGAGGTGAACTGGATCTCGTCTCAGACACGGGTCGCGCCGGAGCAAGCGGCTCCCTAGCCTGGATCGGCCGCCAGATTCGCGCAGGGAAGTCGCCGGCGGCAAACGGCTTGGCCCTTACCTCTTCGGGACCTTGGTCCAGGCGGTTGTCGAAATCGAGGGGCCTTGGGGCGGACACCCACTTCCAATCCCTCGCGGGGTGCCTGCTGTTGAGTGTTAGGTTGCGCTCCCCGGGGGTCACCGCGCTGGGCACCTGCAAGGCGGGGCTGGCATGGCTTGCCCCCCCCAGCCCGCGTCCGGAGTGGCACTACATCGACTGGCCCCGGCGCTTGCCAGCCACCATGACCAGCATGCTTCCAAGGTATGCGGCGATCACGAGCATCGACAGCCGCTGGTTGCCGATCGCCATGCTCAGGTACTCGCAAAACCCTCCTATCATCGCGCCGATGAGATTTGCACCGAACACCGCTGACGGACTCTCGGTGTCCAGGAACGAGGTTGAGAATATGATCCCGGCGAAGAAGATGGGCAGCGGCACGACGAGCAGCGCCCAGAGGAGCCTGCCTGTGAACT
>CAZGOX010000498.1:0-1750 GCA_964527955.1 uncultured Opitutaceae bacterium
GTCGTCTTGGGCTTGTCGAACATGTGCATCCGCCGGAGCGGCCTCTCGAGGATGCCCACGATCTGGGCGTCGAGCAGGAGGCAGATCATAAGCGCCGCCCCGACCGCGATGGCCGAGCGGACCACGGCCGTCCGCAGGTCCTGCAGGTGGCCCCAGAAGGACTTTCGCACCCCCGGGTCCCCGTCTTCGGGCAGAAACTCGGGTTCGGTGTCGATCATGTCGGCCGTCCGCCAATCACTGGGGACGCGGCTTCCGGAACTCCTTGTGGCCCTCCTTCTCCGCGGCGAACAGGGCCTTGAGGCCGTCCACGGCCGCCGCGTTGTCGTTCGTCTTCAGGGCGTCCGCGAGCGCGTCGACCTTGCCGATGAACTCCTTCATGTCCGACTGGAAGTCGGCGACAAATTCGACCCGCTTTTCCGCGGGCTGGTCGGCGGCATAGGCAGGCGTCTCCGTGGAGGCGGCAACCGCGGCGGCCCGGATCTCGGCAACCAGCCCGAGGGACGAATCATTTTGCGAGGGATCCTTGATCTGCAGGCGCAGCTTTTTGACCGCCGCGCCGATCTTGTGCATGTCCTTTGCGAGGGGGGTATCGGGCGCCTCCTTGCCGCCGGGAGGACCGGCAGGGGCTGCCGCCGGCGGCTGGGCATACTGGGCCGCAACCGCGGGCGCGACCAGGACGGGAAGCAGAAGAAGGCTATAGGCTAGGGTGTGGAATTTCATCGGGCTCAAAGGGTGTGGAGAGGCTCCACGAGTATTCCATCCAGCCCCCTTTGCAAGCGCGGGGTGGGAGGGGCGGGGTGTTGAATAGGGGGCGAAGTCCGTTTGGGATCACCCCTCCACCGATTGAGTGCCAAGGCGCCCTGCCCGGCGGGAACCGGACTGGTAGTTTGGGTGCTCCGCTTGCAAACAGTCCGGCGGCCCAACGCGGAAGAGGCAGCGCTCCGCACCCTTCAACGATGCCACATGGCCCGCCGCGGCCGGGCAGGCACAACATCGGTTGAGGGATGATCCCATCCGGACTTCGCCTTCCCTGCGACCAAGGGGTTGCGGGGATATGGGCTTTCAGGAGCCGGACCGGTAAGAAAGCCCAGGGCCCTCTCGGCCCGGATCGAATCCATCCTTAGTCTCGGTATGGGCGGAGAGGGTGGGCGGGATCCCTCTTGAGAAGGTTGTTCGCCACGGGACCGGCGGGCCATGTGCGTCGCGACCGGACGACTGAGCGGAGGCGGACCGATTTCAGGTCGTTGGGCCGGATTCACGTCGGGGACGTAAATATCTATTCATTTCTTGGAGCGGTCGGCCGCAGATTGACCAAGCCCCGACGGACCTGGGTTTGTGGCGAACACACGACTCAAGAGCGATCCCGCCCACCCACGACGCCCGGGTTCATTCTTCGTAGTCCCCAAAAGTTTGCCCGGACGGCCGGGACGGCCGTCCCTGCCAACCTTTCGCAATGCGAAAGGTTGCCGCGGCGAAGCAACGCGAAGCCGGGCAAAGGTCGTTCTGTCCCCGGTGCTGGACTTTTTGGCCATGGCGTTCAACCTTCTGCCCTCCAAACCACCTTACCCATGATCGCAACCGAGACACTGAACCAGATCGAGACCATCAAGAAGCGGGCGGGCCATTTGTGGAGGTTTCTTTGACGTCGACCAGAAGCGGCGGGAAATCGAGGCGATGGAGGCCCAGATGGGCGCGCCCGGTTTCTGGGACAACCCCGAGCGGGCCCAGAAGCACATTGCGAAGCTGAACG
>CAZGOX010000499.1:0-1745 GCA_964527955.1 uncultured Opitutaceae bacterium
CGCCGCTGAGCGCCGGGCCGAGGGCCTGCACCAGGACGGTGCGCGACGTTGAGCCGGAGATGTAGAAGCCCCCGATGAGAACGCCGTCCCCGGTGCCGACGAACCCGCGGGCCGAAATGCTCGTCATCTGGCCGGCCCCCGAACCCGAATTGGGTGCCGGCGTTGTGGCGGAAAAGACCGGAGACGGATCGGAGGAGCCTCCCGTCGACACCGCCGCCACCGAGTAGTAGTAGGTCGTGCCGCTCGCCACGAACGCGTCGGCAAAGCTGCCCGTCGGGCCGGCGGCGAACGTGACGACCCCTTGCGTAAGGGCGCTGTTTGTCGCCCGTGTGACCCGGTAGCCCGTGAGCGTGAAGCCCTTCAGGTCGGCAGGCGGCGACCAGGACAAGTCGACCTCGCTGGCAGATGCCGCAGTCGCCTCTCCCAAGGACGGCGCGGTTGGCGGCAGGCCGTACACGCGCACGTAGTCGATCGTGTAGAGCGCCGGGAACACCGTTGTGTTGTCCGGGCCACCGGGCCAGTTGCCTCCCACGGCGAGGTTGATCAGGATGAAGAACGGGGAGCTGTTGAAGACCCACTGGTCCCCGAGGGGCAAGTCCGCGGGGGTCACGGTCTCATAGACCACGCCGTCCATCGACCATTGAAGCTGGTTCGGCTCCCAGTCCAGCGCGACCACATGATAGGCCTGGCTGAAGTCCTGGCCGATGGGAAGGTCCACCTGTCTTTGCATCGAGTAGCCAGGGCCGATCACGCTCCCGTACAAAACCTCGGACGTGTTGACGGTCTCCAGGATGTCAATTTCGCCGCATTGGGGCCAGTTGGTCCCGGTCAATACATCGCCGCCGAGCATCCAAAAGGCGGGCCAAAGACCCTGGGTGTTCGTCGTCTTAACCCGAGCCTCGATGTGACCATAGGACGCTTGAAACAGTGCATCCGTCTGAAGGCGCGCCGAGGTGTAGGCCCCGGTACCTGGATCCTTGAGAGCGGCCATCACGAGCGCCTTGCCGTCGACAGCTTTTGGATCAGAGATGATGTAGGAATTTGCGCGCGAGCTGGTATAGGATTCCATCTCGCCGCTGCCCCAAGCCCCGGGGCCGAGATAGTAGGCCCACTTTGCCGGGTCCGGGCCGGTGCCGTCGGGTTGGTTGAAGTCGTCGGACCAAATGAGGGTCGGCGTGGCTGCCAAGACCGGACCCAGGGAGACAAGGAAGAGGCCGGTGGCAAGGGCCCCGAACGTGATAAACCGGAGACGACCGTCGGCAAGAGCCTCGGCACAACTCTTCACGGCAGGGCGTAGATCGCGCAGAGGGCCACGCCGGTGTCCCCGTCGGCACCGGTGACCTCGGCCGTGTACCCGCCCGGCGGCAGGGTGAGGAGGATCTCCGAGTCGGTGGACCCGCTTGCCAGCGGGGGTTGCGCAAAGACATCGGCGGCGGCGCTTGCCAGCACGGCTGCCGCAGCCGGTCCCTGCGCATCCCACCCGGCATTTGTGTAGAGCACGACATCCTTGCCGTTTTGGGTTTGATGGATCGAGAGCGCCGGATGCTGCAGCACGCCGGAGACGTTTTCGGCGCTGAGCGCAGGCCCGAGGGCCTGTACCAGGACGGTGCGCGACGTTGAGCCAGAAATGTAGAAGCCCCCAATGAGAACGCCGTCTCCGGTGCCGACGAACCCGCGGGCCGAGATGCTCGTCACCTGGCCGGGCGCTGACCCGGGGGCGGGCAGGGGCGTCGTTGCGGAAAACA
>CAZGOX010000500.1:0-1743 GCA_964527955.1 uncultured Opitutaceae bacterium
CCAAGGGCTGGATCGTGCACGAATCCGAAAAGTGGATCGACGAAAAGCGCGGGCCTAGACGGTAGGGCTCTGCTGTAGCCACCCGCAACAAAGTTCCTGTTTTGTTCTTGCTGATCCCACCCGTTCATGCCAAGGTTCGACGCCTTGCATCGGCGATGGAGGGGTAATTGAGTGGAGAAGACGAAGCGGCGCACAGCCGCACAAGGCAGCGCGACGATATCAAAGCCTGGATGAAGGCCCGCAACGACCATGTGCGGGCGCTTCGCCAAAATACCGCTCGTCCTGGACGTGCGGCTTCCAGCTCAACGTCCTCTGCGGGCGTCCGGCCTGATCCCAGGCTCCCAGCCGGTGATCTTGCCAATGTCGCGGGATTGGCGGCCGGAGCGGTTCGAGGCGCTGTCCATCTGGCCGAGGGAGCCGGCCAGGGCGCGCAGATTGTGCAGCGTATGCTCGACCCGTTCTACGGGCCGCTTCATCCGATGTCGCCGGCCGTCGCCCCCTTGTATCAGGCGGCAGTCGGAGTGCTTCGCACCGGCAAGGAGACCGCGCTGCATCCCGCCCAGACCTATCATCAGGCGACCCTCGCGCTCAATCCGGGCGCGGCGCCGGTCGCGCCCACCGTGGCCGGTGAAATTCGACGCCGCTTCGTTATTGGGATGAACCAGGGCGAAGTTGGATTCAATGTGGCTTCCGGCATGGCGGCGCCGGAGGCCATGGCTGCCCGAGCCTTGCCGGTCGAGCAACAGGCCGCGCGGTGGATGGCCAAGGGTCTGACCGAGCCGCAGGCGCGCTATATGACCGAGCCCTATGAAGGAATGGGTCACCACTTTTACCCGCGCGGCGCGAAGCTTCCTTCGAACATCGCCGGGGTTCCCCTACCTAAATTCCTTTCCAACCGGCCGATGCCGCTGCCCCGTGTGATCAGCGACAGTCCCTTTAACGTGCTCAAACCGCCGGGCATCAGCCGCGGCGACTTTTACGAGAAGCACGTTGCTGTGGACTCCCATTACCGTGGCGGCAAATTTCGCGCGCCTGTCGGCGGAACGTGGAGCCGAACCAAACTGGGTCTGAAGACCCACGGCGTGGTCGGTCGTGTCGTTCACGGTGCGCCGCCTCCGCTCAAGCGGACAGCGGGCGGTACAGTGGGCGGGGCCGTGGCGGTGGTGGTTGCCGGGCGTCGGGAGAAGCGCCAATGACTGTGCGGACGCTTGTAACCTTCCGGACTGAATTGCCCGATGATTGGATCGAGACAGCCCCTTTTTATAAGATATATATCCAAATTTTCCCTTGTCATTCGTCTCTTTCTTCTCTCCACAATAGCGGGTCAAGGTCACCCTTGACAAAGTAAATCTTCTGCATGTATAGTTCATTACATGAGTAATGAACCACATAAGTCATGAAGTGCTGAAAGACTCACTGCCGATACGCCCGCTCTTGGTATTGATAGCGGAGCGAAGCGGATACCCTCATTGGTAGAGGTGGAATAAGAACTGGCAACATTGTTTGCCCAAACAACCCGAAAGGAGTGGGCCATCCAAGATGAGTCTGACTGTCGAACACATTACCAAACGCTTTGGTGCATTCCAAGCCATTACCGATCTCTCGATGGAAGTGAAAGAGGGAGTGCTATTCGGCTTCCTGGGAGCGAACGGCGCAGGGAAAACAACAACGATGCGTATGATCCTGGATCTGCTGCGTCCCGACGCTGGCGCTGACGTGGCTCGGCAGCCGCATCTCCACGTC
>CAZGOX010000501.1:0-1742 GCA_964527955.1 uncultured Opitutaceae bacterium
TCTGAGGGCCTGGACCCCTTCGAGGCTTTCGACGATTGACTGGTACTTGTCGCTCAACTCCGCGCCGGCCAGGGTCCAGCCTGGAATCGTGGCATTGAACGCGGCCAGGAAGGCGCCGTTGCCGCAGCCGAAGTCGAGCAGGCGCCCGCGGGCGGGAAGCTGCGCGCACGCTTGCAGGCACTCGACCAGCCGGTGGGATCGGCGGGAGGCCTGACCTGAGCCCTGCTCGAAGACGGCCTGTTCAACGCCGCCGCTTTGGTGGTAGACCGTGTAGTCGGCATAGATCCGCCTGACGTCGTCCTGCCAGGCCGCGTCGATGGCATTTTGAATGCAACCGCAGACGCGGCAGGCACCGAGCCGCCCACCGGCGGGCCAGGGTTTGCAGTCGGAGGTGATCCGGCGAAAGGCCGCGTAGCCGTCGACCTCATCAATCGCCGGGGCGTGGCAGACATGGCAGCGCATGTTGTCGGGGTCGGAGGTAATGGAGGAGGGACCGGGTCTCAGCGGGGTCGGATTGACCCGGGTGCCGCGGTCGCGCGCAGCCGGGCCAGTTTTCGGCGATAGATCGCGTAGCTCAACCGGCGGGTGAAAATCCCCACCAGGGTCAGGCCCGTCGAGAAGAAATTATGGAACGTGAGCGGTGTCGCCTTCTGGCCCTTCTCGACGTGGACGCCGACGACTCCCACCTCCGTGTAGGAGGCGCCCTCGGCGAGCAGCTGGGTGATCAGGTCGGCCAGGAAGCCGGTGAAACCGTGGTTGTGCGGGCTCCAGCGCATGGCATGATAACGCCGGCAGAGGACGCTGCCGTTAAAATAGCGCACCCGGTGGCCGGAGAGCAGGTTGACCAGGCCCGTGTAGCAGCGGGACACGGCAAGGCGGAAGGCGCTCTTGCCGGCCACATCCGGGTAATAGGGGATCACGACATCCACTGTCCCGGCCAGGGAGAGGATGCTCACCTGCGTGGCCACGGGCTCGGTGTTGTCGCCCCAGACCAGCCGGAAGTACTCCCCGCGCCCTCGGAAGGCGGCCTCGACGAAGGAATAGGCGACGCCGCAGTTCACCGGATTGCGATGCAGTTGAATCGCCATCTCGGGATGCGCCGCCCGGTAGGCCTCCACGACCGCAGAAGTGCCGTCCGTCGAACCGTCGTCGACCACCAGGACCTCGTAGGAACGGCCCAGCTGCTGCAGGGCCACGCGGACGGTTTCCAGCGTACCCGCGATGCGGGGGGCCTCGTTCAGGCAGGGGACGAAGAGGGTGAAATCGACTGCGCCCGGGTTGGGGGAGTCGCTCATGTCCGGGCCCGATAGAAGGCTCCGATCGACTCGACCATATAGGCGATCTGCGACTCATCCAGGAACTGGTGGAGCGGCAGCGTGACGAGGCGGCCGGCCTGCCACTCGGTGCGGGGCAGCGAGCCCGGGCGATAACCCAGCCCGGCGGCGGCGGGCTGGAGATGGAGGGGGACGGGATAGTGGACCTTGGCCTCAATCCCGCGGGCCACCAGATGGGGAACGAGCGCGTCCCGTTGTTCGCAACAGGCGATGTAGAGGCTGAAGGTCTCGCGGTAGGCGGCCGGGCGCGGTGGCAGCGTCACGTGGGGCGCCTGGGAGCGGAGGCCTTCGTCCAGGAGGCGGGCGAGTTCGTTACGGCGGGCGACGCTCCGGCTGACGGTGTCCAGGACACGGCTCGCCACAATGGCCTGCAACGGCTGGAGCCTCATGTTGACGCCCCAGAATTCA
>CAZGOX010000502.1:0-1739 GCA_964527955.1 uncultured Opitutaceae bacterium
CAGGGAGGTGCCTTTCTTCTTCTCCTGATCGGAGCCGTGAACCTCGCGAACCTCCTCATGGTCCGCGCTGTGGGCCGGACACGGGAGTACAGTGTCCGGAGGGCCCTCGGAGCCGGATCCGCAAGGCTCGGCCGGTCCCTCGTCATTGAGACTCTCCTGCTTTCGGTGGCCGGGAGCGTGCTAGGCCTCGGGATCGGTCTGGGGGCTCTTAGGGCAACGATAGGGTATTTCAGCGCCCGGCTTCCTTTTGAGGTGCCGGTTGAGCCCGACCGAGCTGTCTGCGTTGTGACGCTGGCGGGCGCAGTGCTGACCGGCCTCCTGCTTTCGGTACCCGTCCTGTGGCAGAGCCTCCGAGGCAGCCTAACCGAGTCTCTTTCCTCCGAATCGCGGAGCGGCACGACGACAAGGTCCGTCCAGAAGCTCCGGCAGGGCCTTATCATCGCGCAGATCGCGCTGGCCTTCGTGCTGCTGTCGGGGACGGGCCTTCTCTCCCTCAGCCTCTCGAAGGTCCTGTCAGTGAACCCGGGATTCCGCCCGCAGAACCTCCTCACGGGAACGGTCTCCCTTCCCGATTTCCGCTATCCAGACGCCAGGCGGAAGGCCATAGTCCTGCGAATCTCCGACCGGATTCGCGGTCTGCCAGGGGTGACGTCCTCGGGCATAGCCACGCCGCTGCCCTTTACGTGGAACGGGGGCGGCGCGGCGATCGCCTTTAGGAAGCACAAGTTGACGGCCGAGGAGGCGGCCCAGCCCCATGCGCTCATCTTCGTAGCAGGGGACTATTTCACTGCGCTCGGGGTTCCGCTCGTAAAGGGGCGGTTCCTGAGCGACAGCGACGTTGAAGCGGAACGAATGGTGTGTGTCGTCGACGTCAATTTCGCAAGGCGCTACTGGCCGAATGGCGACGCCCTGGGAGGCGGCATCACCCCCGACTCCGCCCCCAACGCAGAGTTCTACACCATTGTCGGCATCGTGGGGTCCGTGAAGCAGAACGACCTGTCCGATGAGAAGGATTTTGGGATGATCTACCTTCCCTTTTATAGTAATGCGACCGCGATGATCGCCCTCCGAACGACGATGGACCCCGACTCGCTCGGTGCAACACTGGGCAAAGCGGTCGCCGAGATCGACCCGGACCTTGCCGTCACGGACATCCGGCCAATGACGACCCGCATTGACGGGAGTCTATCCGGAAGGCGGCTTTCCCTTGCGATAGCCGGCCTTTACGCGGGCGTGGCCCTTCTTCTCGCCACGATCGGCATCTACGGGGTGCTCGCGTACACGGTGGCGCAAAGGCGCCGGGAAATCGGCGTCCGCATGGCGCTCGGGGCGCGACCAGACCAGATCCTCCGCATGGTGCTCGGGTCGGGGCTGCGCATGCTCGCCTTCAGCCTGCCGGCGGGCGCCATCGGCGCCGTGGTCATTGGCAGGGTGATGGCGGGCTTCCTCTACGGGGTCAGCCCGAGCCATGTCGGAGTCCTTGCCGCGGCTGGCGCAGTGCTGGCGGTTGCGGCCGCGGCTGCGTGCCTCATTCCCGCGCGGCGTGCCGCCCAGGTAGCCCCAGCTGAAGCGCTGCGCACGACGTAGGGCCCGGAGTCTCCATTGGGATTGTCCACAACAGGACCCCTTGGTTGACGCCTCGGCGCTGCCAGGAAAGACACGTTCCGGCAATGAGTCGGACGGCCCCAGGACATCACGCTGGCCGATTTGCATTTCGCGCAGGGCAGTAGGATGTTCGC
>CAZGOX010000503.1:0-1732 GCA_964527955.1 uncultured Opitutaceae bacterium
GCTCGCAGGCCAGCTCGATGCTCTTTTGGCGGGCCCTCTCGGCGAACATGTCGAGCGCGCCCTCGACCGTCTCGACCAGGTCGAAGTCGACCATGTCGAACGCCAGCTTGCCCGCCTCGATCTTCGAGAAATCGAGGATGTCGTTTATGATCGTGAGCAGCGAATCCGCCGAGTTGCGGATCGTCTCCGCGAACTCCCGCTGGACCGGCGCCAGCTCCGTGTCCAGCAGCAGGCCCGTCATGCCGATCACGCCGTTCATCGGCGTCCGGATCTCGTGGCTCATGTTCGCCAGGAACTCGCTCTTTATCCTCGACGACTCCAGCGCCGCGTCCCGCGCCCTCGCAAGCGCGAGCTCCGTCTCCTTGAGGGTCGTGATGTCGACGATGACCCCCACCAGGTTCCACTTGTCCGGCGCCACCTGGTCGAGGGACACGTGCTCGTGGACGCAGAAGGTCTTCTCTCCGACCACGACGTGGAACTCCTGGTCGTAGTCCGGCTTGCCCTGCATCATCGCGTCGCGGGCCGCCTTGTTGATCTGCGCCCACTCGGGCACCATCTCCTCGGTCCAGAGCATCGTCTGCCCCGGCTCCGAGTTCTTGCCGAAGATCCGCTTGTAGAGGACCGATTGCGGGAGGTACATCTCCCAGTCCTGCCTGCCGTCGGGCTTGCCCGCCGCCGTGGCCTGCCACAGCAGGCAGTCCGCCCCCTTCAGGATCTTTTCAACCTGGCCCTCCGTCGCCCGCTGCGCGTCCTCGGCGTTTCGCCGCTTGGAGATGTCGCGGACGACCCCCGCTAGGTTCCACTCGTTGGGCCCCGCCCGCCGGATCAGCACCTCCTCGGTCAGCCAGTGCGTCCCGTCTGGGCCGATGATCCGGAACTCCTGCTGGTACCCGTCGGCCCCCTCCTCGAGGGCCTTGGCGGAGACCCGCTTGGTGCGCTCGTTGTCGGGGGCCTGGGCGTCCTTCCACAGCCCCCCCTCGTTGCGGAGCTCGGCCAGCCTGTAGATCGAGTTCTCCTGGAGGTTCGGGGGCATCCGGATCTTCCAGTCGAGGCCCGACTCCGTCCGCGTCACGTGCGCCCACCACGGCAGGATGTTCGATCGGTTGAACGTGTCCAGGAGCAGGTTGTAGCTCTCGACCACCTCGCGGTTCGCGGCGTCGCCCCGCGGGTCCGCCCTGGCCCCGCGCCTGCGAAGGAGGAGGGCGCCCGCCACGGCCCAGCCGCAGAGCCCTGCGGCGGCAAGGGCCCAGATCAGGGCGGTGGGGAAGGGCTGGGGCATGCGGGTCTCGTATTCCGGGCCGAACTCGTTCGTGTCAGATTGGGGTGGGCATGCGGCGGCGCCGGGCCGGGGCCCTGCGCTCCGCAAGGAAAGAATCGAGCAGACCCCCTGTCAACGGCGCAGCCCGTCCTCAGGCCAGCGCGTCGTGCACCGCGCGCAGCAGGGAGCGGGGCGTGTAGGGCTTGTTCAGCACGAACCGTGGCTTCCCGTCCCCGGACTGCTCCGCCACGGTGTCGCGGCTGTAGCCCGTCGTCAGGATGACCTTGAGCGCCGGCTTCTCCGCCAGGAACAGGGCTCCCAGCATGGGTCCGGAAAGCTCCCCGGGCAGGACGACATCCGTCAGGAGCAGGTCGATCCTCGCCGAGTGCCAGCGCCAGACCTCCTTTGCGTTGTCGCCTGACTTCGCCTGGAGGAGCGTGTAGCCGTCCTGCTGGAGCACGGCCGCGGCGAACT
>CAZGOX010000504.1:0-1730 GCA_964527955.1 uncultured Opitutaceae bacterium
GCAGGCGTTTGCGTTTGACCTGGGGTCGACCGCGAACCTGGTCGGGTGGCTCAGCATCCACAACCGGACGGAGGAAGCCGTCCGCTGGGTGCAAACGCTGCCGCGGGACTTTTCCCACACCCCCCCCGTCGTGTACGCGATGGCGGAGGCGCTGCGCGTCGCAAACGACTGGAGGGGATTGCGCGAATGGACCAAGCCGGGCGCATGGTCGAATGAGTTGAACTACGTGCGTGAGGCCTACTCCATGAACGCGGCCCGCCATCTCGGGGACAAGACGCAGGCGGACGCGATCTGGGCGCACCTGGTGTCTTCCGCGCCGTCCCATTCGGGCGAGGCGTACTTCCTGGCGGGGGAGGTCTATGTGTGGGGCTGGAATGCCGAGGCCGAGAAGCTCTGGTGGATCACGGCGGACCTTCCCGGGCTCACGATGAACTCGCTGGGCATGCTCACCCGATACTACGACCGGGAACACAACGCGGACGGCATGTACCGGGTGTTCGCTAGGATGCACGGGCTGCACCAGGACGACCCGATCGTCTCGAACAACTTTTCCTACCTTGCGGCGCTGACCGGCAACAATCCGATACTCGCGGAGCAGGTGGCGCGCGACCTTGCGCAGAGATTTCCCAACGAACCGGCCTACTGGGCGACGTATGCCTTCACGCTGCACACGAACGGGAACACCGCCCGGGCCCTGGCGATCCTCGAGCCGAGGGCGGCTGCGGCCGCCACCTCGTCGCCGTTTGCATTCACCTACGGGCTCGTGCTCTCCGCTTCCGGACGCCAAGCCGAGGCGCGCGCCGCATTCGCCCGCGTCAAGACCGCGGCCCTGACGACGCGGGAATTGCAGCTGCTCAACGCCGCCCGGTCCCAGCCTTGAGGCGCGTCCTGCAGTGGACGAGGAACATGCCCGCGTAGAGCGTTACGGCAACGGCCACAGGGATGACCGCTCCGACTTCCGGCGCGGCGAGCGTCGTGTAGGTGCCCGTGCCAATGTCGAACACATCCAGTCCGCTCGGGCTGGTTCCCAGGTGCTTCTGGCCGCTTTCGACGTTGAACACCGCGAAGGTGAGCGTGTTGACGCCGATCTTCAGGCCGTTTGCCGAGGTCAGCGAAAAGGCCGCGCCGTTGGTGGAAAGCCCGGCGCTCGAAAGGGCCAGCTCTCCGGTCGTATCGCCGTTCAGGTACAGGTTCAGGTAGTCGTCCGCGGCCAGAGAGCCTGCTATGGTGAGCGTCGAAAGGGCAAACGAGGTCGGGACGGTGAAGACGATCTGGTAGTCGTACTCGGCGCCCTTGGGGGCGGCCGAACCCGAGGACACGAACACGTACTCCGGATTCCCGGAGAACGCGCTGTACACGCCACCCGGGGGTTCGATCCAACCGGACCCGTCGACAGGGGCCTTCCATCCGTTCGCGGTGTTGGTCACATAGGCGGCCCCTTCGTTGTTGGTGTATCCGGACACGAAGGTCGACACGGCAACGACCGAGTAATGGGGGTCGATCGTCCCCTCGCTCGTGCTGGTCGCGGTTACGGTGCCGACTTCGTTTCCATTGGCCGCAAACCCCGTCGGGTACAGCCCGGGGAAGAGCGGCGAATAGTTGATGATCTGGGCGCGGGCGGGCAATCCCAGGAGGAAGGCAGCCGCGACCGCGGAGCCTCCAAGAGCTGTGCGCAGGGCGATCATCCGTTGGTTTCGCCCTTCGGACTTGGCGCCGACCTGCGCCGGGCA
>CAZGOX010000505.1:0-1729 GCA_964527955.1 uncultured Opitutaceae bacterium
AGCCGTAGCTCACCATCGTCAGGGCGAACCGGGCGGCCAGCAGCACGGCGATCCACCGCAGGGCGATGCCGCCGCCAAAGGCCCGCTCGGCGAGCAGCGCCCCCGAGCCGCTCACCTCGGGATAGATCCAGGCGGCGAAGCCCACGACGAGGCCGGCGGCGGCGCCGACCGCGAAGGGGGGCCGGCGCCGTAGGCGAGCGAAGAGGTCCAGGCTCGCGACCAGGCATCGATTGAAAAGGACACCGGCGAATCCCGCGAGCGCCCCCAGGACGAGCGCGACGGGCAGCGAGGTCAGGGAAGGGGCCGGCATCCCGTGGAGGGAGAACACGGGGGTTTCGCCGGTGAGCATCCGGCAGACCACATCGGCCGTGACCGAGGCGAGGAAGGCCGCGACGAAGATCACCGGGGTGAAGCTGCCGTGGAGTTCCTCGAGAACGAAGATCACCCCTGCCAGCGGGGCGTTGAACGCCGCCGCCAGCCCGGCGCCCGCGCCGGCGCTGATCAGCGCCTTGCGCTCGCCCTCGCCCGGTTTCACCCGGAACCAGCTGGAGACCATCAGACCCGTCGCGCCGCCCATCTGGATCGTCGGGCCTTCCCGGCCGAGGGCCAGTCCCCCGCCGATTCCCGCCAGTCCGGCGAAGAACTTCACCGGAAGGACGCGGCGCCAGTGGAGCTCCGCATCCCCTAGGACCACCGATTTCAGGTGGGGAATGCCGCTGCCGGCCGCCTCGGGCGCGAAGCGGCGGACGAGCCATAGCCCAAGCCCGCTGCCCACCGCGCCCAGCGCCAGCGCGACAGGCAGTCCCTCCGCCCACGGCAGCCGGTGCAGCCAGGCGATCCGGTGCAATTCGGACCACTGCAGGGCCTTGCGGAAAAGCGAGGCGAGGAGGCCGGCGACCAGCCCGATTACCAGCGCCTTCGGCAGGATGTGGCGACGCTTGACGTCCTCCTGCTTGAGCCCCGAGCCCGGGGCGGGAAGTTCTGCGGAGGTCGGATCCACCGCCTTACCTCATCACCAAGGCGTCGTCTTTGACAGTGAATTTCACCTCGGAGCCCTCGGCGATCTCGCCGGCGATCAGGGCGCGGGCGAGCCGCGTCTCGATCTGCTTCTGGAGGAAACGCTTCAGCGGCCGGGCGCCGAAGACCGGGTCGTAGCCCTTCTCCGCGGCCCAGTCCTTGGCCTTGGCGTCGAGGCTGACCGTCACACGGCGGTCGGCCAGCCGGCGGTTCAGGTCCGCCAGGAGCAGGGTCACGATCTGGCCGATCTCCTCCAGCGTCAGCGGCTTGAAGAGGATGGTCTCGTCGATCCGGTTCAGGAACTCGGGCCGGAAGGTCTGGCGCAATTCGCTCATGACGCTCTCACGCACGGTCTCGGGGATCGTGTCGCCGGTCACGCCCTCGAGGAGGAAGCGCGAGCCGATGTTCGAGGTCATGATGATGATCGTGTTCTTGAAATCCACCGTGCGGCCCTGGGCGTCCGTGATCCGGCCGTCGTCCAGCACCTGCAGGAGGACGTTGAAGACGTCGGGGTGGGCCTTCTCGATCTCGTCGAAGAGGACGACCGCGTACGGCTTCCGCCGCACCGCCTCGGTCAGCTGGCCGCCCTCGTCATAGCCGACGTAGCCGGGCGGGGCGCCGAGCAGCCGGGAAACCGCGTGCTTCTCCATGTATTCGGACATGTCGATCCGGACCATCGCGGCCTCGGTGTCGAAGAGGGTCTCGGCCAGCG
>CAZGOX010000506.1:0-1728 GCA_964527955.1 uncultured Opitutaceae bacterium
GTCTCCAAGTGTCCCTGCTGACTCTTTCGGGATGGCGCGGGGATCATGACGGCGCGGGAGGCACGCTGGCGCGTGGGGCAATTGTTGGTCGAGTTGACCATCAATTGGTTGGACCAGAGGTCGGGTACGTGACCCTCGACTCCGACGCGCTGGCGGCTGCCCTGACATCCATGATGGACGCGCCAGCCCGGCTCGCCGCGCTTGTGCGCCGCTTCGAGCACCTCGAAACAAAGATCGACGCGCTGTCGGCGGCACTGCCGCCACTCCTGGTTTCGGTCACGGAAGCCGCCCAAGCGTTCAAGGTCAGCGTTCCGACGATGCGGCGGTGGGTCCGGGGCGGCAACGTTCCGACGGTTCGAGTCGGCGCGACCGTCCGAGTCGACCTGTCGCGCGTCCGGGGCTCGGATGCGGGGGAAGTCCTTCGCTTGGCCACCACAGCCCGCCGGCCAGCCGGCGCCGCCGCTTTCGGGAACGACAACGGCCGACGCGGTGGTCCGACGCTCGGGTGACTGCGAGGCTGCGAGGTGCCCGAAGGGCAGATTCTCCACTTGTCGGATATACGCCAGCGGCGTAGTATGTCCGAGGTGGTTCGCCCGTGGATCTCCATCGCTGAAACGGGGACCTACCTCGCTCGGGCCGGAAAGGTTCTGTCGGAAGTGGAGCAACACGCCGTCGCGCAGATGATCGCGCGGGACCCGTCGTGCGGTGTGGTCATGGAAGGGACGGGCGGCGTTCGCAAGATTCGGCTTGCTATAGGCGGGCGTGGCAAGAGTGGTGGCGCTCGCGTCATCTACCACTTCCACAGTGAGGGGATGCCGGTCTATCTGCTGACGGTCTTCGCGAAAAGCGAGAAGGCGAACCTGACACCAGCGGAGCGAAACGCGCTCGCCCGCCTTGTGGAGACCTTGAAGCGCGATCACGGGAGGTGACGAGATGGGAAAGCAAGCATTCGAATCCATCGCGGCGGGCCTACGCGACGCTATCGCGCACGCGCGCGGCGACAAGAGCCGGGGGCGGCTGACCCGCGTCCGGGTGCCAGACATCGACGTGGCGACGGTGCGGGGCAAGCTGGGCCTGTCGCAAGATGACTTCGCGGCGGCGTTCGGGGTCAGCGTGGGGACCGTGCGCAACTGGGAGCAGGGGCGACGGCGACCCGAGGGACCGGCGCGCGTGCTGCTCACCGTGATCGACAAGGCCCCTCGAACCGTCATGGATGCCTTGGGGGTTGGGCGGTCCGGGCGAAAGGCGGCGGCGTAGAGTGGCCCGCCAGCGACGGCGCCGTCCGCATGGCATGGGTAGCGTGTACCAGCGCGGCCCGGCGAACTGGTGGATCAAGTGGCGGGAGGGCGGACGGGTGCGCTACTCGCACGGCTACGCAACCCGGGAGCTGGCGGAGCGTGTCAGGGACAAGATCGTCGCCGACCTGGCCGCGGGGAGGGCGGGCCTTCCGTCCAAGTCGGACGACGCGCCTTTGCTGAGTGACCTCGCCACCGATTGGCTCGCAAGGCGGAGCGCCACACATCGGGCCGCCCGCGTTGAC
Organism: uncultured Opitutaceae bacterium; assembly: GCA_964527955.1. Classification (GTDB taxonomy): domain Bacteria; phylum Verrucomicrobiota; class Verrucomicrobiia; order Opitutales; family Opitutaceae; genus Palsa-1447. The sequence continues at coordinate 1,541 of CAZGOX010000506.1, forward strand.
CGGGGACGCTGGCGAAATCATCTCGGGCCGTTTTTCGGGAGCTACCGCCCGAACGACGTAGATCCCGCGGCGATCCGATCGTTCGTCGAGGCCAAGCTGGCGGCGGGGATGAATCCGGCGACGGTCGGGCACTGCTTCCGGCTCCTGTCGACGTTCTTCACGGACTTGGTGGAGCGGGGCATTGCCAG
>CAZGOX010000507.1:0-1725 GCA_964527955.1 uncultured Opitutaceae bacterium
GTAGGGAATAAGTGAATACCTAAGCCGGGCGGCCTTCCGGGCCGCGGCCTCGGCCCTGGGCCCGAACAGCCATGGCTGCTTGTAGTAGGTCCCGTGCGTCCGGAAGATGGGCACGAAGGCCGAGAATTCCATCCAGCGGGCATAGCTCTCCGCAAACTCGTCGCCCTTGATGTGCGCGTCGTTGTTGAACCCGCCCGTGTCCATCCCCCACCGCGCCTGGCCGACGTTGAGGGAGCACATGAGCCGCTCGCGCTGCTGCTGCATCACCGTGAAGCCCGACTCGATGTCGCCCGACCATGTCGCATAGGCGTACCTCTGGGCCCCGGAGTAGAAGTTCCGGTTGTTGGACCAGACCCTCACCTTCCCGATCGTGTGGGCCCTCTGGCCCTCGTAGAGGGCGCGCTGCATGTCCATGAATTCCCAGGTGTCGCCCCAGGCGTCCGCCTCGTCGTTCCACCACCCCACGATGCCCGTGTCGAAGGCCGCGCGCGCGTGGTCCCAGAACCACCGACGGCAGTCCGGCTTCGAGAAGTCCAGGTCGTTCACGAGCTTGTGGGAGAAGTAGTCCGCGTAGGGCTTGCGCCCGGGCACCCAGAATCCGTGCTGCGTGGCGTAGCGGCCCTCGGCCGAGTCCACGTGGATCCTCGGCTTCATGATCCCCGCCATCTTCATTCCCAGCGAGGCCATCCTCGCCCGGAAGGCCCCGGAGGGGCCGTTGGGGAAGTTCACCGGGTTCCAACGCCATTCCCCGTAGTTGTCATCCCCCCAGGCCTTCCACTGGAAGTCGAACGTGTAGAGGTCGATCGGGATGCCCCGCGACCGGTAGCCGTTCACGTTTGCCAGGCACCGGGCCTCGTTCATGTCGGCGAACTCGCTGTTCGAGAAGCCCAGGGCCCACTTGGGGAACATCGGGGGCTTGCCGGTCAGCTCGGCAACGTCCTGCTGGATGGCGTAGGCTCCCCCCACCATGACGTAGAACTCGACGTTGGCCTTGGAGAGCCCCGAGAACCGCACCGCCTCCGGGCCGGCGATCGTGCAATCGGCACGGTCGGTATCGACGTAGACGCCGAAGCCCTGGTTGCTCCAGACAAGAGGGCCGCCCGTGTTGCCCTCGGATCCCGCGTCGACCCGGTAGGGAGCCGGACTCGGGAACATCTCCATCTGTCCCTTCGAGTCGTCCAGGTATTCCCAGCCCTTGAGCCCGTAGAAATGGGAGCCTGCCGCGGTACCGAAGTCGATGCCGCCATGGACTCCCGGCTTGATGGCCGTCTCAGCGACCAGCAGGCGGTGGCTCGGGTCGTAGACCGCAATCCGGCCCGAGGCGCGGTCGATCTCGGCGAAAAAGACGCTCGTGGAAATGGTGATCGGATCCGACTCGATGTCGAAGGTCGCCGAGGCCGCCGGCCAGCGGGTGGCCGCGATGCTCGGGGTGTCGGGGCTCCACTTTCCCGCCGGGCGGTAGTCGACCTTGAGCATGCCGGGCTTGCACACCTGCACGGTGATCCGGTCCGACCCCGCGGAGATCGTGAGCGTGTCGCCGATCCGGTCGACCGCGGTGACGGCCGCGGCCCGGGCGGCCGGCAGCGCGAAAATCAGCGCTGCAAGGACGCCGATGGGGAGCAGGAGTCGACCGCAAAACGTGGGGGTCATCGGGGAGAGGGGTAGCGGGGATTAGGTACCGGAGACCGGCACTTGGGCAAGAGCGCAAGCAAGGGTTTGCGCGGA
>CAZGOX010000508.1:0-1725 GCA_964527955.1 uncultured Opitutaceae bacterium
ACACTCCGGTGAAGCGCTACTCGAGCGGCATGCACGTGCGGCTTGCCTTCGCCGTAGCGGCCCAGCTCGAGCCGGAGATCCTCATCGTGGACGAGGTCCTGGCTGTGGGCGACGCGGAATTCCAGAAGAAGTGCCTGGGCAAGATGCGCGAAGTCACCTCGAACGACGGGCGCACCGTCCTCTTCGTGAGCCACAACCTGTACGCCATGGAGTCCCTCTGCAGCAGCATGGTCCACATGGACCACGGCCGGGTGGTCGGCGTCGGACCGTCGGCCAAGATGGTCGCGAACTACGTGCGGCAGACCATGGAGCCGAGCGCAGCCGCGGCGGGAAGCCCCCTCGTGGACGGGCTCAGTCTTTCGTCGCTCTGCTTCTCCCCCGAGCCCGCGATCGCAGGCAGTCCCCTCCAGTTCAAAGCGGGGCTTGCGGCCACGGGGCGAACCGTGGTCACGGACGTGCACCTCCTGTTCTACAACACCTTTGGCATGCGGATCGCGACCATGGATCTCCGGCAGGAGAGCGGCGCCTACGCACTCGCGCCGGGCGGGCACCTGGACTTCCAGGGGACGATTTCGCGGCTGCCGCTGGTGAGCGGCTCCTACCGCGTCGGCCTGTACCTGCAGACGGAGAGGGACCACGGGGACTTCTTCGACCTCCTCCAGATCGAGGTCAGCGCGGCCCCGACCCGTCCCGGCATCGTTGCCCACCCGGTGCAGTTCCAGGGCACGACCGTCCTTGACTTCCAGTTCGAGCGCTCGGGAGGGTGAATGCCCCCCACCGTTTCCATCTGCCTGCCAAACCTGAACAACCGGGCCTACCTCGGGGAGCGCCTGGAGACCATTCGGGCGCAGACCTTTTCCAACTGGGAGCTGGTGGTCTCGGATAACTTCTCGGACGACGGAGCGTGGGAATTCCTGCGGGAGGAGGCCGCGCGCGATCCCCGGATCCTCCTGGCCCAGGCGCCCAGGGAGGGAATGTACGCCAACTGGAACCGCTGCCTCTCCCGGGCCCGCGGCGAGTACGTGTACCTTGCGACCAGCGACGACACCATGACGCCGGACTGCCTGGCCGAGCTTCTCGCCGCGCTGGAGGCCCATCCCGAGTGCGACATCGCGCAGTGCTGCCTCCACGCGATCGACGACGAGGGGAAGGTCATGGCCGGCTGGTGGAAGCTTGTCGGGGCCGCCCGTTTCCTCGGCGACGACTACCTGAGGCCGCACCTGAGGAGGGCGCCGTACGACGGCGTGCTGCACTGCGCCATGCACACGATCTACCACTCCATCACCCAGGTGCTCATCCGCCGCAGCGCCTTTGCGAAAACCGGGCCCTTCCCCACGGGGTACGGGTCCGGTGGCGACTTTTGCTGGGGCATGAGGGCCGGCCTGAACTGCGACGTCGTCCATGTGCCCAAGTTTCTGGCCACCTGGCGCATTCATACGAGCCAGGCCAGCGCGGGCTACGCCGAGACCGCCGCCGAGCGCGCCCTGATGGCCGGGATGGTGGACGCGGCGCTCGCCTCCGTGCCTCCCGGGTCGCCCGCCTCCCGGCTCCCGACCGGGCCGCTTCGTTTCCCGTACCGCTACGGGCGGCACCGCCTTGAATTTGCGGGCGCACGGACCCCCTTGCGCAGGTTGCTCGCCCTCGCCAGGCTTGTGTTCGGCGATCCCAGGGTGGCCCTCGGCGCCGCCCGGCTGGTCCTGGCCGGCCAGCGCAGGACGTTCGACA
>CAZGOX010000509.1:0-1725 GCA_964527955.1 uncultured Opitutaceae bacterium
CTGGCCGGCGCGAGGAGGGCGGCTTGACCCCGTTCTTCGAACGCGACGGAATCACCGTCTACTGCGGCGACGTGCGGGAGGTCCTGCCGGCGCTCAACTTATCGGCCGTCAACTGCACCATCGCTGACCCTCCATACGAAGAGACGTCGCTCAAGTGGGATCGCTGGCAGGACGGCTGGGTCGCGGTCCTCGCTGCAGCCACCGGTGAATCGGTGCCCCTCTGGTGCTTCGGGTCGATGCGAATGTTTCTCGCCCAGACCAGCGAGTTCTCCGGTTGGAAGTTCGCGCAGGACATCGTCTGGGAGAAACACAACGGGTCTTCGTTTCACGCCGACCGCTTTCGCCGCGTCCACGAGCACGTCCTCCAGTGGTACCGCGGCGCTTGGACAGCGATGTACGTCTCCCCGGTGTTCACGATGGACGCCACCGCCCGCCAGGCGCGCCGAAAGGGTCGCCCCGCTCACATGGGAGACATCGGCGAGAACACGTTTGTCAGCGAGGACGGCGGCCCGCGCCTGATGCGCTCCGTGTTGCGCGTCCGCTCGAGCCACGGGAGCGCGAGCCATCCAACCCAGAAGCCGATCGGCATTCTGGAGCCACTGTTGCGCTACTCGGTTCGCCCGGGTGGGACGGTGCTCGACCTGTTCTCCGGGTCGGGATCGACGCTGGTGGCAGCGAAGGGCTTGGGCCTGCGAGCGATCGGGATCGAGGCGGATGAGCGCGAGTGCCAGACGATCGTGCGGAGGCTGGCGCAAGAAATCGGCTTCCCGCCGACGTTCGACACGCAACCGCCAGCGGCCCCCGCCGATACAGGGTCTCCCCCCCGCCCCGAGGTCACCGTACCCGCGAGAGCCAACCGGCGAGAAACGCGGAGAGATGCCTCGGGGACGGGCGAGGGCTCAGATGAAGTCGCGCGCGAGCGCGAGGAAGCTTGCCAAGGCCCGACCAGGGAGGCACCGGAGGTCGAAGACCGACGGGCCGAAGATCTGGCGGAGGCAATGGACCCCGGGAACGGGCAGCGGAACACCGCTGACCCATCGGCCTCCGGGAATCCACCGACCAGCAACCCCTCCGAGTCGTCGCGTCGGGCCGACAACGAAAAGGGCCAGGCCGCCGCAAAGGCAAGCGGCGGCTCGGAGGATGGCGGTCGTGAGAAGTCCAATCGGCGCCGGCTGACCATCATCATGCCGGATGGGACGGCGGTGCGGCCTTGAGCTCCACCGGACGCGGTCCGCGACTCGGCGGCCCGGATGACTTCTTCACGACGCCCGCGTGGTGCGTCCGTCGCTTACTCGAGGCGTGGTCGCCAATCCCTGGGACGTGGGTCGAGCCGAGCGCCGGGAACGGGGCCATCATTCGCGCCGTCAACGAGCGGGTGAAGGGCGTCTCCTGGTTCGCCGTCGAGAAGAGAGAGGAGGAACGGGGCGCTCTCGCGCTGTCGCCTGCCACCGTGCGCATCGGCGATTTCCTGTCCGACGAGACCTACGCGCCAGGCCTTCGCCCGTGGGTGGTGATCGGAAACCCGCCCTATTCCCTCGCGATGGAGTTCATCGACCGCGCCATGAAGGTCTACCCGTCGGCGAGCGTGGCGTTCCTCCTTCGCCTGAACTTCGCTGCGTCCGCAGGGCGCGCCCGCTTCATGCGGGAATCTAGGCCGTCCGTGTACGTGCTGCCGAACCGCCCGTCGTTCACGGCGAGCGGCAAGACGGATTCGATCGAGTACGC
>CAZGOX010000510.1:0-1717 GCA_964527955.1 uncultured Opitutaceae bacterium
TCCTGCTGGGGGCCGGCTGGATCAGTTGCATCCTGATCACCCTCCTCGACGCGTACGGTCTTCCTGGCGCAGTGCGCGACGCGGTCAGCGTCTTCACGGGGAAGTGACTCTCCGAGGTAGGGACGCGCGGCTCGCGCGTCCGGGCCGACAACCGATTCATTCGAAGTGAGGCAAGGGGTCAGGTTGCGAAAAGTTGACCTGCGTTGCGCAGGTCAACTTTTGCAACCTGACCCCTTGCCTCGTCGCCGTATCGGACGTTTGACAGTGTCCTCGCTGTGATTGACAACGGATTCGTTCGGTAGTCGTTTGCCTTTCCGATGCGTTGCGTCATTGCCTTTGCCTTTCTTCTGGCCCTGGCGTCCTTCCAGGCCCGCGCCGCGGCGCCTGAACCCGATCCGGCGGTGATGCAGGGTCTCCAGCTGTACCAGACCGAATCCAACGGCCTTGAGGCCTGCCTCGGAGTCTGGTTCAACGACAAGCCCAAGCTTGCCGAGGAGCTGTTGGAGCAGATCGGACCCGTGGCGAAAGATCTGGGCGTTGTCCAGGGCACCGAGGTCGTGGCCACCCAGCGCGTCTCCCAGCGCGTCGAGCGGTATTTCATCGCGGTGTACTATGCGCGGCGCCCGCTCTGGCTGTCACTGGAGCGCTATGCGCTCCCGGACAAGACGACGTCCCTGGGGCTCAGGTTTTCCACGGACGAGGACAAGATCCTCCCAAGCTACCTAACGGACGTGCAACCGTAGCCACTCGAGCGCGAGCTTCCACGCGGCTACCGCCGCGGCGGGATTGTAGGCCGCGCGGTCCTCGCAGAAGAAGCCGTGCCCGGCGCCGGGGTACACCTCGACCTCGAACGGCTTGCCAAGCTCCTCCAACCGGGAGCGGAGAAGCGCGATGTCCTCGGGAAATATGCTCGAGTCCTTTTCTCCGAAGACGTGGAGGGTGGGGCAGTGGAGCCCCCCGAGGTCGTTGAGAAGGGGACCAAACCCGATCCCGGGCCGGGCCCTTGTGATCCCGCCCCCGTAAAACGAGACCGCCGCAGCCAAGGGGAGGTGGATAGCCGCAAGAATCGAGGCAAATCCCCCCATGCAGAAGCCGATGCAAAACGTGCGGTCCAGGCCCACGGCAGGGTCGCCCCTGAGCGCGCCGTAGGCGGCGAGGATGTCGGCCAGCATCATCTCATTCGTGAGCCTTCCCAGGACCGGCCGTACCTTGGCGAAGTCGTCGTAGCCAAACTCGGCTCCCGGCCCCTCGCGGTGAAACAGCTCGGGCGCGACCGCCAGGTAGCCCGCCGCGGCGAGCCGCTCGCAGACCCGCCGGATATGGGGATTGACCCCGAACGCCTCTTGGAAAACCAGAATCCCCGGCAGGCCCCTTTCAGGCCCCGGAGAAATGGGCCGCGCCCAATGAAGGATCATCGGTCCGTCCGGCGTGGAAACCTGGGTCGTCTCCGTCATGAAGGGCATACCTTGCCCGATCCCGCCATAATTTCAACCACCGGCCGCCTGCCAGTCTGCTCCGATGTCTTGAGGTAGGGACGGACGGCCCGTCCGTCCGGGAATACCTCAGGGCCAGTCGTAGGCCCTCACGAGGCTCTTTGCCTTGGCCCTCGTAGGTCAGCGAGCTTGCTCGCGCGGCCCAAAGCGCGAGCAAGCTCGCTGCCTGCAATGAGGTTCGCTCAGGCGTCTTGCGTCTCCGGATCGCAGTATTACCTTGGTTC
>CAZGOX010000511.1:0-1715 GCA_964527955.1 uncultured Opitutaceae bacterium
GGATGCCGCCGTGGTCTTTTCCTCCGCCCTCGAGACGGCCGTTGGGGCAAAGTCCGCGCTCCGCTCCGCATTTTCCTGGCGCGGCATTGCCCTGGCGTTGGGATTCGGAGTCTGGCCGTTGTTCGCAGACTCCCTCTTTGACGGCCCGGCGGCGCTCCCTTTCATCCGCCGCGAGGACGTGGAACGGATTAGGCCCGAGGACTTATGGAACGCCTTGAACTAGCCAGGGCGCTTGCCCACCGAAGGCCCGGCGAAGCCGGGCTCGCCGCAACCCGCCCGGCATCGGCTCCGATCATCTTGGACGAGAGGGATCCCGGCCGGTTCATGGCGGCGTTCGCGTCGGCCGTGGCTTCCGGGGCGCAGGTGTTCCTCGCCGACCCATCGTGGGGCCCGGCCGAACGCGCCGTCCTGGCCGAACTGACCTCCGTGGCGATGACGCACAGTGAAGACGGACCTGCCGCGGCATCGCGAAGCGATGACGGGTGGCTCATGATCCCAAGCGGCGGGACGAGCGGGAAACTCAAGTTTGCCCGTCACGATGGGACGACCCTCTCGGCCGCAGTCCGGGGTTTCGCCGAGGGCTTCGGGGTCGAAAGGATCAACTTCGTGGGCGTCCTTCCCCTGCATCACGTGAGCGGGTTGATGGGTTGGATGCGGGCTGAACTGACGGGAGGAACCTATTTGCCATGGGACTGGAAGCGCCTCGAGTCGGGGTCGCGCCCCGGCATGGGTGCGGGACCCTGGTTCCTCTCGCTGGTTCCAACCCAGCTTCACCGGCTCCTTGACTCGCGCTCGGCGGTGGAATGGCTGCGCGGCTTTCGGGCGATCCTGGTCGGCGGGGGCCCGGTCTGGCCCGCGCTTGCATCGGCCGCCGCAGAGGAAGGCCTGCCGATCTCGCTTACCTACGGCACGACCGAGACAGCGGCGATGGCCACTGCCCTTTTCCCGGAGGACTTCCTTGCGGGCGGAAGGGATTCGGGCGCACCGCTCCCGCATGTGCGCATCGGGCTCAGCCCCGAGGGAGTGATCCGGGTAGCCGGGCCGTCGGTGTTTCGGGGATATTTTCCGCTATTGGACGCCGCCGTGCCGCCGGAGGATAGGGAGTTCGTTACCGGCGACCTGGGGCTGCTGGATGACCGGGGGCACCTTGTCGTCTTAGGGAGAAAGGACGCGGTGATCATCACCGGTGGCAAGAAGGTCGATCCCCGCGAGGTCGAGGCCGCGCTCTGGGCGAGCGGCGAATTCGCAGACGTGGCCGTGGTCGGGATTCCGGACCCGGAGTGGGGTGAGGCGGTCGTCGCCTGCTATCCGGGGGACCAGAGGCCTCCCAACCTCACCCTTCCGGCCGCGCGTGGCGGCGCTCTTGCCGCCTACAAGCGCCCGCGGCGGTTTGAGGCGATCCCCAACTGGCCGCGCAATGCGCAAGGGAAGGTAAACCGGGCCGCGCTATTTGAGGCGATCCGGGTTGATCGCACGTAGGCGCATGCCGAGGACGGACGCCGCCGTCCCGCGGTCGTCAAGATCCTCGGGCTCGATCCGCTCGCAGCGCACCCGGACGATGGAAAACGGCCTTGGTACGTAGAACCCATCCCAGCTCCCGAGCCTCCAGGCGGAAGCGAACTCGGCTCCGAACAGGAGCATCGGGGCGCGTGCCCTGCGGGCCACGATGAGGGCGCCCTCCTTGAAGTCATAGCAGGGACCCCTGGGCCCGTCCG
>CAZGOX010000512.1:0-1715 GCA_964527955.1 uncultured Opitutaceae bacterium
CCAGGGCGAGTAGCACATGCTGAAGATCGCCGGATGGTTGACCCTGAACACGAAGAACCCGATGAAGGCGGCCGATGCGCCGAGCGCGAGGGACGAGGGCAGGTGGCGGGACGCCCTCCATGCGCACAGGCCGATGCCGCAGGCAAAGAGCCACTTTGCCACGAGGAACTTCAGGTCCCAGGCCCAGCCCGCGCCGCCCGCCAGGAGCGGCAGGACCTGGAGCGGGTCGCCGAAGCAGGACTGCCCCTGCCCCAGGAGGGACGTGCCCGCCGAGTTGTACCGGTTCCACAGGGGAAGCTCGCCGTCGCGCAGCACGGCGCGGCTCTCGATTGCTGAGGCCGGAAGGTGGTACCAAAGCAGGGCTCCCACGTCCGACCCGTTCGCCTCGGCTATCCCCCCGATCTCGGCGTCCCGGACGCCCGGAAGGAACGGGGGCTGGCCGTAGAGGAGGCCCCCGACCAGGCCGGGCGTTGCCAGGCTCTTCGCGGCGAAGATCACGGGATAGTTGGCGCCCACGGTGCCGAGGAGCGCGGCAACGAGGACCGCCCGCTCGGGCGAGGCGCAGGCCCCGCTCCAGAGCGACCGTGCGCGCTCGGGAAGGCGCAGGGACCTTGAGCGCACGGCCCATTCAGCGACAAGCAGGCACGCGACCAGCACCGCGAACGCCTTGGCGATCGCCCACTCCCAGAGGGGGCGAGCTAGCGTGAACGGCCCCTCAAGAGTGACCGAGAGCTGCGGGTCCGTCCCGCCCGGGGTCGTCTCGACGTAAAGGCTACCGCCCCTGGCCTCGAGGCGCTGGATCTGGTTCATCGGCCGGAATTTTTCGGGCTGGAAGAAGGCCGTGACGCGCCCGGACCCGTCGACGATCCGCGCGTCCCCAAGGGTCAAGTGGGCCTCCCGGTCAAGCGGATCGAACCTCAGCCCCCTGATCGTGCCATAGGGCAGGGCGAAGCGCAGCAGGGTGGGTCGGCCCGCCTCGATAGGCTGGATTGCCGCATCGTCCTCGATGAAGTGCGGCCCCAGCTGGTAGTAGAGCTCGACCAGTCCCGGGTGGTCGGACTCGACCCGGATCTCAAACGCGCTCGGGCTCATGTTGCCCTGGGCCCACGGCTTGAACGGAACCACGACGGCCGCGGCCAGGACGAGGCATGCGGCAACGCTGGAAATCCTCATGGGGGGGAGGCGACCCTTCCGCGCGCGAGGGGAATTGGGGGATAACCGGGCATCAAGCGAGTACCCTAGGAGAATCGGCGACGAAGGCGGCCGAAGTAAAGACTCCATCGGATCGGATGGCCCGGTGTCGATTGCCGACTGCGCCGCCTTCCGGCGGGCGCCGGCGGGAAGGATCAAGGGCGGGCGGGTCCCTGCGGGCACCCGCCGGGGTGCCGACCAACGGGACCCCGGGGCGCCAGATGGAACCATCTCGACGGCAGGAGGATGCTTCCCCTCCGGGACTGCCTCTTGGCGCCGCGCGCCGCAGGCGCCTAACGTCTCGACATGGCCGGCGCGGAGAACCACGGTGCAAGGTGCTGGGTGGTCGCGCTCACTCCGCGGGTCATTCGGGGCTCTCAGGCAGCCTTGAGGCCGCGGTTTCCGCGTCCGCCCTGAATCAGAAATGGACCTCATATGCTGGAATGAACCCGAGCCCTGCTGCGACTCCGAATGGGAGGCCGCCTACGCGCGGTTCGAGACGGTGGCCCAGGAGCAGGCCAAGT
>CAZGOX010000513.1:0-1710 GCA_964527955.1 uncultured Opitutaceae bacterium
GTCCACCACGGGTTCGTGGACCTGGGGCGCTACGATCCCGCCTACCCCGATAATCTGGCCTGGCAGCTAAACCTGCACAGGGCCGTGCTCAGGCTGGAGGCGGGGGGCGCGACCCCGCACTCCTACCGCTTCCTGCCCGACTGCATCGTCTCCCTCTTCCAGTGGCTCGCAGGCAGCTTCGACGTGGCGCGCGTGGCCTACCGGCTGCTGGCGAACGGGCTCCTGTTTGTGATGATCTACCGGTACGGGCGGATCTACCTGACCCACGCATTCGCGCTCGGGGCCGTTCTACTGGTCGCTTTCCTCTATCCGGTCACGATCATGCGGTACGCGGGGCAGCTGACGGACCCCGCGTCGCACCTGAGCTTCGCGGTCTGCCTCTTCTGCCTCGGCTCCGGGATGGAGGCGGGATTCCAGTCCAGCCTGTTCGTCGGCGTCCTCGCGAAGGAATCGATCCTGGCCGTCGCGGTCTGCCGCGCCTTCTACGGAGGCAGCCGCCTCAAATCCGCGGCCGCCGCGGCCGCCTACCTCGCGATCGCTGCGGGAATCGCCCTGGGAATCAGGCGCTACGTGAACCAGGGGCCGATTCCCATCGCATTTACTTCGATCAGCGGCACGCACTCAAACAAGCTGCTCGAGAACTTGGCGGACTGGCGCATCTGGTGGGCGATGTTCGCCGTCACGCTCGGGGCATTGCTGCCGGGCGCAATCGCCGGCTGGAGGCTCATGGACGGACCTTTCAAGGCAACCTGCGTCACCCTCGCCGCCGCGACCCTTGGCTCCAATCTGGCCATCGGCCTGTTCTGGGAGGAGAGGAACATCGTCCCGGCGTTCATCCCGCTGGCCGTCGTGAACCTCAGGTACCTGCAGGCCCGCCTGCTGCAGGAAGAATGACGGATTGAAACCCCAATGGGGTTATGCCAAAAGGCGTTGGAGTGTCCCCGTAGCTCAGCTGGATAGAGCATCTGATTTCTAATCAGATGGTCGCGTGTTCGAGTCACGCCGGGGACGCCATTCTTCCCGATCGCTATTTCGTCCCGGAAAGCACCCCGTGCCAGAGCCGGGCCTCCCCGGCCATCCCGTGACGGTGGAGCCGGGCATCGATCTCCCTGAGGGACGGCTCGTCCACCACGTGCCTCGGATCGCCGGGCAGTCCGGGCATCACCTTGCGCGCAATCGCCCAGCACGCCCAGGCCCTCCACCTGCGCTGTTCCCTTCGCGGCTCATTCATGCGGTCGGCGTAGTGCTGGAAGTGGATCCTCGGATTGCCGATGAAGACGTCCTTCGGCGCGTGCGCCATGAACCAGGCCATGGCCGCGTAGGGCATCGGCCACGCCGCCAGCACGGGCTCGTCCCCCCCCAGGTCGGCCCCCATCGCCCGGTCGAGGCAGAGGATCGCCCGGGCGGCGTGCCTGCGCTGCCATAGCGAGTGCCCGTACTCAAGGCAGGCGTCGTAGAAGCGCTCCCCGCGGTCGCCCGCGCCGAACGCGTTTAGCGCGCGCCAGTCGAGTCCCGGCCTGGGCGGGGGAAGGTGGGGGCATGGCGGCAGCATGTCTGGTTCGGTGCCCGCAAACTCCCCTCCCGTCAATGCGGCTCGACAGGCACGCGTCATTTGCGAGACAAGAACGTCTCTGAACACGTCCTCCGAAAGCCAATTGCACAGGGTCCCCCTGTGGCGCCTTGCCGCTGTCTGGCCCGCGACGGCGGTCA
>CAZGOX010000514.1:0-1706 GCA_964527955.1 uncultured Opitutaceae bacterium
CGGGCGGACTTCGGGTCCGCCCGTCTCCACTTACAGGAACCCGCCATGCTCCTGATAGTAGGAAGGCAGGTCCGTGCCGCCGCCTCCGAGGGAGATGCGCAGGGGGGATCGGGTGATGATCATTGGAGGGGCAGATCGGACATTTTGCGCTTTGCGGACACCGCAGGCCTTGTATTGCTATTCTCGTGCCGAAGCGCGAATCCTATTTGCGATTGGGTCGGTTCCTGATGGTCGGCGGAATGGCCGCCACGGTGGACATCACCGCGCTCGGCCTGCTTCACTTCGCGCTGGGCCCGACGACCGCCTTCTCGGCCGCATTTGCAGCGGGCGTCGTGACGCATTTCCTTTTGAACAAGTACTGGACGTTCCGCTGCGCGCGCACGGACTTCCTCCGCCAGATCGCCGAGTATCTCCTGGTCGTTGCTATAAACTACGCAATGCAGCTGATCGTCTTCCGAGGCGTTCTTTCGGCGCGGCCCGGAGTCAGCGTCCTTCTCGCAAAGGCGGCGGCCCTTCCGCCCGGGACCATCCTCGGGTTTTTTCTCTTCAAGAAGCACGTGTTCAAGCGCCACCCGCCGGTTCTCCCGTAGGTCAGCGAGCCTGCTCGCGCCCCCCCTGAGCGCGAGCAAGCTCGCTGACCTACGATGGAAGGGCACAACCTGAACCCTTTTCTCACTCCGTCCTGCGGAGCAGAAACCTTCCCGGCTCCGGCGTCTTTCCACCGTTCAGATACGGTCCCCACTCATCGCGCACATGGAGATACTTTCCGCTCAGAGCCGGCGACTCCGACTTGAGGTAGGCCTCCACGAAGCCCACCGCCTCGTCGGCCGATGTCCGTGTGCGAACCTTTGCCCCGGCGGCGAGGACCTGGGCCAGCATGGGCGTGTCAACCGCTCCTGGCGCCAGGCACACGAAGGAAATCCCTGTTGACGGAGGATGTGCTTCCGCAAGGTTTTCGACCATCCTCACCGTGCTCGTCTTGCTCAAGCCATAGGCAGGGAAGAGCGGAAAGGCATTGGCGGCACCCCCTCCCGCAAACAGCAGCACCCTTCCGAACCGTGCGGCGAGCATCGAGGCCAAGCAGGCCTCCAGCACGGCAAGGTTCCCGACCACGTTGGTGCGAAACACCCGCTCGTAGTCGCGCAGGCGTTCGACAGGCGACTTCGCGGAAGGGTCGTCGAGCCGGGACGCTGCAAGGACGATTCCCAGGCGGGAAGGGCTGATCTCCCGGACTCTCTCCTCTAGCGCCCCAAAGCCCCTGGCATAGTCCTCTAGGTCCAGCTCAAACAGCTCCGCCCCGGCCGGGCACGGGCCAAGCGTCGCCAGGGTTCGCTCGTTCGATTCTCGGCGCCCGACCAGCAGCAGCCTGACGCCCAGCCCGACGAGCCGCACCGCGATGGCCCGTCCGATGCCGCCCCCGCCGCCGGTGAGAATGCACACGTCAGTCATCTAATGCCTCTCCCTGGCTCCGTAGATCGATTCCACGATCTCCAGCACTCTAATCCCCTCGCGCAGTCCCGGTGAGGGATCGCGCTCCGTGCGAATATCCTCGACGAAGGCCTCCAACTCACGGGTCCAGGACTCATCGCCCCGGGGGAACTCCCATATCGTTGTCTCGGGTGGTCCCATCTGCGGGAGCATCTGGTACAGCGCGATCCTCTCGGTTCCATAACTTCCTCCGAGGCCGTCGATCGCAATCTTTGCGT
>CAZGOX010000515.1:0-1706 GCA_964527955.1 uncultured Opitutaceae bacterium
CCGGTCACCGGTCTGCCGCCATCCAATGTGCTGGTCGGCTTCCTGCCGCCATCCGATCGCGTCGTGGCGGCCGATGGCACGGTAACCAACGAGGGCACCGGCCGCGGCGAAGGCTATCTCACCTACACCGTTTCGCCGAAGCCGTCCACCCCCACCGGGACGATCATTCCCAGCGTGGCCAGCATCGTCTTTGATTTCGGCCAGCCGATCGCCACCAATCAAGTGGACGATGCCAACCCAGGCCTCGGTACCGATCCGGCCAAGGAAGCACCTGTGACCAGCGACGCCAATGCTCCGACGGCGCAGGTGACGGCGTTCCCCGCCTACGCCCCGGCAAGCTTCGGCGTTTCCTGGTCCGGTGCCGACGGCACAGGCGGCAGCGGCATCGCCAGCTACACCGTCTATGTATCCGACGATGGCGGGACGAACTACACGACCTGGGTCACCAACACCACGCAGACCTCCGGTACCTACGTCGGCGTTCCTGGCAAAACCTACTCCTTCTACGTCGTCGCCACGAGCAATGTGGGCAATGTCCAGACCGCCGGCACCACCGCTGCGGCCGTCAGCGTCCAATCGCTCGCCCCGCTGAACTACTGGCGGTGGCAGAATTTCAACACGCCGACGAATGCTGGTGTCGCCGCCGACACCGCTAACCCTGCCGGCGACGGGATGCCCAACCTGCTGAAATATGCGCTGGCCTTGGATCCGACCAAGGCGAATGCCGCGACCGGCACTCCCTTCGTGGGTTCGGCTAACGGCGCGCTCACGCTGACCTACATCTGCCCGCATACGGCCACCGACGTCACTTACATTGTTGAGGTCTCTGGCGACCTTCAGACATGGAGCTCCGGGCCAAACTTTACCCAGCAGGTCTCCGTGACTGCGCTCGACGCCCAACGCGATCAGGTCGTGGTGCGCGACCTCACGCCGTTGAACGGCACCACCAAGCGATTCATCCGGCTGAGGGTGACTCAGCCGTAGGGAAATTAGTAAAACACATTCCGGTCCAGCGAGCGGTATTGGATCGCCTCCAGCAGGTGCGGCTGCTCGACGCGGTCGCTGCCCGCGAGGTCGGCGATGGTGCGGGCGACTTTCAGGATGCGGTCGTAGGCGCGGGCGGACAGCGAGAGCTGCTCCATCGCCTGCTGGAGCATTTCCCCGAGCGCGGCGTCGAGCGGGACATGGGCGCGGACTTGCGCGTGGCTCATGCGGGCGTTGGCCGTGAGCTTCGTCCCGGCGAAGCGGGTGAGCTGGCGTTCGCGGGCGGCTTGTATCCGAGAACGTATGACAGACTAACTTTCGCCCGGTGCGTTGTTTTGCAGCTCGCGGATGGAAAGCGCGGGGGCCTCGATGTGGATGTCGATGCGGTCGAGCAGCGGCCCGTTGATGCGTGCTCTGTATTTGATAATCTGTGACGGCGAGCACCGACACTCGTGTTTGGGGTCGCCCAGGTAGCCACAGGGACAGGGCTACGTTGCCTTTCTGTCAGTTGACCATCTCAGCGTCGCACCCCAAGAAACAAGGCTACCCGAAGACCCTTCTGACCATCGGCGACCACATCAGGAAGCGGCGGCTCGATCTGGGCCTGTTCCAGCGCCAAGTTGCGACCCAAATCGGGGTGGACGAAGCCTCGGTTTTGAACTGGGAGAAAAGTGGGATGAAGCCCGAAATCCGGCACCTCCCTGCCATCATTAGTTTACTTG
>CAZGOX010000516.1:0-1704 GCA_964527955.1 uncultured Opitutaceae bacterium
CACCAGCCGCTCCCACAGGCGCGACGGAAGCCCGAACGGGTTCGACGAGGCCACTTGGCGCCGGGCGTGGGCGGTCCTTTGCTCCTCCAACTCTTTGCCCACCTGGTCCGGCGTCCTCGGGGCGGCCCAGTTGACGACTAGCGTGAACCGGTAGCCGGCCGCGTGCAGATCGCGCGCCCCCCAGGCGGAAAGCTTGAGGATAGCCGGGCCGCTGAGGCCGTTGTGGGTGACGAGGGCGGGCCCCGCCGCCGAAAGCCGGGTGCCCCGCACTCCTGCGGAGGCGCGCTGGACCGAGAGGCCCTCGAGCCCGCGCAGGCGCGGGTCGTCCACGTGAAAGCTGAACAGGGACGGCACCGGCGGCACGATCGTGTGGCCGAGGCTCTCCGCGATCGCGAGGCCTCCCGATCCCTGGGTTCCGCCCGTGGCGACCAGCAAGCGGTCGGCGTCGACCGTCTCGCCGGTCTGAAACGTCACCCTGAATCTTCCGGACGCGGTGCCTCCGGCAAGGCGAGCGACCGAGGAGACTCCGCATCGAAGCCGGGTCTCAACCCCGGCGGTCTTCGCCGAGCGGTGGAGGCAGTCGACAATCGTGGCCGAGTCGTCGCTCGTCGGAAACATCCGGCCGTCCTCCTCCGTCTTCAGCGCCACTCCGCGGGCCTCGAACCAGGCGACCGTCTCCTGCGGCCCAAAGCGGTGGAGCGGCCCGATCAGCTCCCGCGACCCGCGGGGGTAGTTCAGGACAAAGTCCCTCAGGTCAGGGCAGGCGTGCGTGACGTTGCACCTTCCCCCTCCCGAGACACGGACCTTGGCGAGGTCGTGCGCGGTCGCCTCGCAGAGCAGCACCTCCAGGGAGGGGTCTCCCTCGGCGCAGGCGATCGCCGCAAAGGTCCCGGCAGCGCCGCCGCCCGCGACCACGATCCGCCTGCGCTGGCTGGAAGTCATTGGACGAAGCGCACGTTAGAAGGGGCTTCCCGGCAAGGTTGAATGAAGAGGACGGGGGTTGCGACTGGTTCAAGGGTTCGCCCGGACGCGCAGGGACGCGCGTCCCTACCTTTCTAGCGGGCAGGACGGGGCGTCCCTACCCTGACAAAGTTTTTATTGCCTTCGGCGGCCCATCAGGATGATTTGGACCCTTTCCACTACGCCTGCCCCCGCTTCCCGGGGTATCAGGGGGAACGAAATCATGAAAAATCAACTGACGCTAAACGTATCGCTGCGCTCCCAGACGGGCCGCAGCGCCTCCCGCCGCCTCAGGCGGGTCAACAGCATTCCCGCCATCCTCTACGGGAAGCACACCGAGCCCGAGAAGCTCTGCATCGACGGTCCGGAGTTCGTGCGCCTGCTGAAGGGCGTGGCCGGGCGGGCGGTGCTCGTGGAGCTTGCGCGGCAGGACAAGCCCGAGCGGGCCCTTTCCTTCCTCCAGGAGATCCAGCGCGACCCCATCACCGACAAGTACCTCCACGTGGACCTCCATGAGGTGAAGGCGGACGAGAAGTTTGAGATCCGCGCACCGATCCACCTGACCGGCGAGTCGTCCGGCGTGAAGAACCAGAGCGGCGTGCTCGAGGTGTTGACGCAGACCCTGCGCATCCGCTGCCTGCCCAAGGATCTGCCCGAGGTCATTTATGTCGACGTGACCGAGTTGAAGGTCGGCGAGACGATCAAGGTCGCCCAGCTGAAGCCCGTTCCCGGTGTCGAGTTTCT
>CAZGOX010000517.1:0-1702 GCA_964527955.1 uncultured Opitutaceae bacterium
TAGCTTCCCGTGCAGGACGTGATAGGCCCCCCGGTAGGCCCCGCTCCGCTCCAGGGCCACGAGGTCGGGCACCTGCTCCACCACGCACACGCTCGTTCCCGCGCGCCTCGGGTCCGCGCAGATGGAGCAGAGTTCGCCCTCCGCGACGTTGCCGCAGCGCGCGCAGCTCCGGATGGCCGCGGCCGCCTCCTGGAGCGCCGCGATCAGGGCGGGCAGGCGCGCCGGCTTCTCGACGAGCAGGTTGAGCGCGATGCGCTCCGACGACCGGTACCCGAGCCCGGGCAGCTCCTTCAGGTGCTTCTGAAGCTTTTCGAAGGCCGGCGTCATCAGGGGTCCGGGGGGTTCCTCCTCAGAGAAGGCCCGGCATCTGGAAGGCCGACGTCACCTTCTGCATCTCGGCATCGTGGTTGTCCTTGGCCAGCTTCGCCGCCTCCTGGATCGAAGCCAGGAGCGTGTCGGCGACGAGCTTCGGGTCCTCCTTCAGCAGCTCCGGGTCGAGCGTCAGGGCCGTGAACCGGCCCGCGCCGTTGATCCTGACCTTGACCGCGCCGCCGCCGCCGGCCACCTCGAACTCCCTGGCCTCGAGCTCCGTCTGGAGCGCGTCGATCGAGCGCTGCATCTTCTGCGCCTGCTTGAGTAGTTTTCCTACGCCGGGCATGGGGTCGGTGGGTTGAAAGGGGTTGGTGTGGTCCGTCAGTTTCATCCTGCGCGCAAAGGTCACAAGATATTTGCGCGGCGGGGCCCCTTGGCGGCCCCGAATTTTTCCGTGGGCATCCCGCTGGGGAGATGCTTAGCTCCGGTCGTGCCCACGGTCCTGTTGATCCTCGCGGACGGTTTCGAGGAGATGGAGGCAGTCGCCCCCATCGACATCCTGCGCCGGGCCAATGCCGAGGTCACGGTGGCCGCCCTTGGCGAGGGGATCCACGTGAGGGGGCGGAACGGGATTGTCGTTCACGCCGACACGACCCTGGCCGCGGCCCTGTCGGGGGAATCGCGGGACTACGACTGCCTTCTCCTTCCGGGCGGACCCGGGGTGGCACTCCTGCGCGCCGATCCCCGCGTGCGCTCGCTCGTGCTCCGGCAGAACTCGGCCGGACGCCTGGTTGCGGCGATCTGCGCCGCGCCCCTCGTGCTCGCGGACGCGGGGATCCTGGACGGACGGCGCTTCACCGCGCATTTCTCGACCGCGGCGGAACTCCCCCGCTACCTCCCCGGGGAACGCACCGTGGTAGACGGGAACATCCTCACCTCCCGCGGGGCGGGCACGGCTGCCGACTTTGGGCTGCTTCTGGTCGAAAAGCTCTTCGGCGTGGACCTCGCTCGTGAAATTGCCGCCTCAATCTGTGCGTGACAGGCTGAATCCGGGCCGCCAAGAACCATGAGCCAGGAATCAACCCCAAGGTTCGGCAGGCGTAACCTGCTTACCCGAAACAAGTTGATAATGTTTTGTGCGCTTGGGATCCTGGGCGCATCGGTGCTGGCAGCCGTCGCGGGCAACTGGGATGCCACGCGGGGCACGCTGACCCTCGCCCTGAGGGCCTTCACCTTGGAATGGCTCGGGCTCGCCGTCGCGTTCTGCTGGCTGGCCGCGCTTCTGTCGCGCAAGGGCAGGCGCCACGAGGACCTGCAGGCACCCGCCCCGTCGGCCTTCCAGCTTTCGGAGGAGGAGCATGCAATCATCGCGGCCCTGGCGGCCGATCCG
>CAZGOX010000518.1:0-1702 GCA_964527955.1 uncultured Opitutaceae bacterium
TGGGCCGCGTTGAAGCCCGCGGATCCACCTCCAATCGCGACAAGGTCGAAGTGTCGGCTCATCGGCTCAGCGGCCCTTCTGCATCAGCATCACATGGATCGTCTTCAGGACGATGGACGCGTCGAGTAGGAACGAGAAATTGCGGATGTAGTAGAGGTCGTATTCAAGCTTCCTGAGCGTGTCCTGGATGCTGTCACCATACCGGTAGTTGACCTGCGCCCAGCCCGTGATCCCCGGCTTCACCAGGTGCCGGAAGTGGTAGCTTGGAATCTCCTTCTCGTAGTCGGCGACCAGGCGCTCCCACTCGGCCCGCGGCCCGATGAGGCTCATCTGGCCCGTCAGCACGTTCCACAGCTGGGGCAGCTCGTCGAAGCGGACGGAACGAAGGACCTTGCCGACGCGCGTTATCCGCGAATCGCCCTGCCTCGTGTACGGATCCCCCGTGCCCTGGGCCACACGCATCGTCCTGAGCTTGATCAGCTTGAATGTCCTTTTGTGCCACCCGACCCGGTTCTGCAGGAAGAAGACCGGGCCGCCATCGTCGAGCTTGATGGCCACGGCGGCGACGCAGATCACCGGAACGGAGCACACCAGGCCGACGACCGAGAAGGCCACATCGGAGATCCGCTTAAGGCGCTCAAAGACCGGCTCCCGCGCGATTCGGAACCCCTCCTGGAAAAGCCAGATGGGGTTGATCCTGTAGAGCGGTATCTTGCGCCAGTAGACCTGGTGAAATATCTCCAGCGTGTAGGTCGGGATCCCCGAGAAATAGAGCTGGACGAGCCTCATCGGCACGTCGGCGGGCAGGTTTCCGCCCGACTCCTTGACCACGATCGCCTCGACCTGGAACGTCGCGGCCTCGATCGAGCCCAGGACCGGCTCGAAGGCCTTGTATCCCTCGCGTGAGTCCACGCGCACGAGCGACGCCTGGGTTCCCATTCGCGTGCACTCGGCACTGAACACGTCGAAGTCTCCCTTCTCGCCCACGAACACGATCTTCCTCTCGCCCCGGCGCACGAGCGACCGCGAGTAGTAGAACCTGCGGTAGGCCAGCGATACCGGGCCGACGAGGCCGAAGCTCAGGATAATGGCGGCGCGGCTCGATTGGAGCTCGAACCCCGCGGGGATGAATGCGAACGTCAGGAAGAGTGTCAGGAGGGCCGCCGAGATCGAGGCGATCACGTGGAGGCTGGCGTAATCCAGTCCCATCATGTCCGAGCTCGCCCCGTAGCCGTCGATCAGGTGCAGCGCCAGGACGAAGACGATCACCGGCCCGACCAGGGGCAGGACCACGGCCTGCGAACTAACACCCCTCAGGAAGGTCACGAGGTTGAAGACCACCACCACTAGGAGGATGTCGGCCAGCACCAGGATGATTGCGGTTTTGCGATTCGGGTTAATGGACGGTGTGGGTTTGTGGGGTCGTGAGGGCTACCGGGCTTGCGAAGGGGACGGCGCCCTCAACCTGGCCATCTCTTCCGATATGAATCCCTCATAGCGGGCCAGCAGCAAGCAGTACCGCAATCCCTGGGATCCGTCGAGAAATCCGCGGCGCAGGACGTACTGGTACAGCAGGCGGAAAGCGGGTCGGAACGGCAGCCCAAAGCTGAGCCGCTTGAGCGCCCGCCGGCGGACCAGGGGGTCGGCCGAGAGGAGGTCTCCCCATGCGGCCCCGCCCGGGGATGCGGCGAGCGCGGCGGCC
>CAZGOX010000519.1:0-1697 GCA_964527955.1 uncultured Opitutaceae bacterium
CCCTCCAGACCCTGGCCCACGCGGACTACCTGTTCCCCTTGGGCTACAAGCGCCCGCAGGTCGGCCGGCTCTACGTCTCCAACGACAAGGGCCAGACCTGGAGCCTCCTCGCCGAGGGCCCCGACCTTGCCTTTGCCGAGATCGCGTTCTCCCCGGAGGGCAACGACGTGATGTACGTTGCGGCAGGCAAGCCGGGCCTTCTGAAGAGCGCCGACGGCGGACGCAGCTTTAGCCCGATCAACCGGGGCCTGCCTTCGGTGGAATTCCCCTGCATCGCCGTCGACCCGCGCGAGCCCCGCACCCTCTACACCGCCGCCTGCGTGGGAGCCGACGCGCCCGTGCCCGTCGTGCCCCTCTACGTCTCGCGCGACGGAGGGGCCAGCTGGTCGCTGCTCAGGGACTACAAGCCCTCCGACTTCACCGAGTACCCCTACCCGCCCGGGGACATCCGCCCGATCGGCTGGGCGATCTCCAAGGTGCGGGTGGACCCGTTCAACTCGCGGACGCTCTACATGAGCAACTGGTTCGGGGTCTCGGTGAGCCGGGACGGGGGGCAGCACTGGTCGGGAAACCACTACGAGGGGATCGAGAACATCTGCATCGAGAACGTGGTCGCAGACCCGGCGAGGCCCGGCCGCTTCCTCTTCTCCGCGGCGGACATGACCATCGCCCGAAGCGACGACGACGGGCGCACCTTCAGGCTCTTCGCCGAGGTGCACCGTCCCGCCAACTACTACTGCAGCACCTGCGCGGCGCCGTCGCACTTCACCCCGGGGCTCGTGGTCTACGGGGTGAACAACAACGGCTCTCAGCACAGCGCCTTCTACCGCACGGAGGACGACGGGGTGACCGTGGCCTGCGTCCTTGAGCTGCCCGCGGGACTGATGATCCAGTCGATACGCGAGGACTCGGCCAGGAAGGGGGTCTTCCTTGCCAGCGTGGACGGCGAACTCGGGAAGGGCGCGGGCCTCTACCGGAGCGACGACGCCGGCAGGAGCTGGGCCCGCATGCCCGGCGGCGGCCTGCCCGCCCGAATCGGGCGCGTCCCCCAGGACCGCGAGTGGGTCGAGAACGAGCTCCTGTCGGTCGTCTGGTACCAGACCAAGAACGCATGCGGCACGAACCAGCTGATGGCGGCGATCCCCGGCGAGGCCGGCGGATTCTACTGGGGTGAGTGGACCGAGGGGCTATTCCGGACCGGCGACACGGGCAGGACCTGGACCGACGTTTCATCGGGTCTTCCGTTCAAGCGCAACCGCACGGCCACGCTCGTCAGCGTTTCCGCGGATCCCGGCCGGCCCGGGCGCGTCTATGCCGGCTTCATCGGCGAGGGTCTCTGGCGAAGCGACGACAAGGGGGGACACTGGGAGAAGGTCTTCCCCCTCGACGGCCGGCCGTTCAATGCCAGCTCGATCGCAGTTGGCGGCCCGGGAGCGGACGACCTCTACGTCTCCTGCGAGCCCCTGGGACTGAGCCCCTGCCTATCGGCGCTCCTGCACAGCGGGAACGCCGGCCGCACCTGGACGGACCTCTACGACCCGGGCTTGGGTGCCCTGCGAATGAAGACGATCGCCGTGAATCCCGCGACCGGCACCATCGAGGTGGGCACCTGCGGGAACGGCACCTTTCGTGTCGTCAGGTGAGGCGCGGGGCGGCGGCCCACAAGCCGCGGACGCCCGACAAAGGGAGCGTCCGGC
>CAZGOX010000520.1:0-1688 GCA_964527955.1 uncultured Opitutaceae bacterium
CGGGTCAGATTGGCGTGGAAGTCGTGCATCCAGTCTGGCACCGCCTGGCCGAGGCCTGCCCATGAGTTGGTCGAGCGTTGGGCGAAACCAAGCAAATACACGAACCGGCCATTGATATAGACCCCGCCGGTGCCGGCGCCTCCTTTGAAGGCCGTCTGACGGAACCCAGTGAGCGTGCCACGGCCATCGACGACGGTCCCGCCAACGGTGAGCGTGGTGATGACGTTGTAGAGATTCGGATACAGATCACTCCATAGCTTGGCGCCCGTTAACGGCCCAGTGACCTTGAGCACCGTGGCGCCCGTCGTCGGCAGTGACGTGGCCGTTCCCGAGAACGAGGTCAAAGTCGTGCCAGTGGCTGCATCGACTACCTTGACGCCCAGGGTTGCGCTCGCCGCGGTGCCAGATTCGTTGCTGACCTCAGATTCCACGTTCAGGGTCAGGTTACCAGTGTCGCCCTGCGCGGTGTTGTTGGTGATGTTGGCGTAGGCGGTGCCGTAGATGTAAATGCCCGACGTTTTCAGGTTTTGGTAGAGTGGATAGGTTTGGTAGATCTTGCCCGGCACGTGCAGCCAGACATGCCCGGTCAATCCGCCGAAGTCCGGGTAGGTGGCATTCGAGTCCCAGTAATTGGTCGCGGTGTTGTCGACGCGAACCGCGAGAACGTTGTCGGTGGTCCCGTCAACGGTGACCTTCCCGGTGATGTCGACGCCGACGGCTGAGATGCCGTCGGAGAAGGTTCCGACCTGCGTCCCGTTGATATAGAAGGTGGCGCTATCCCGGATCCGTTCGAACTCGACGATCAACTTGTTGCCGGAGAATTGAGCGGGAATCTTGAAATGCTTGCGGTACCAGGTCGGTCCGGAGAACATCCCGTGATCGCCGCCGCTGTGGTTGATGAGCACCCTGTAGGAGTCGACATCGTTGAAGGTATGAGGCGTGCTGACCTGACTCCAACCGGCACCCGTGTCTGCAAACGCCGTGGCTTGGGCGCCGCTGACGTCCGATTTGTTGAACTGCCAACCCACGTCCATGCTGTAGTCGGCTTCGGTCGCAGGACCGGGGAAGCCTCCGACGGTGCCCCCCTGCTGGGATTGCCCCCCAACGTTCCCCACGCCGCCCGTGCCCGTACCTATTTGCC
Source organism: uncultured Opitutaceae bacterium (assembly GCA_964527955.1). GTDB lineage: Bacteria > Verrucomicrobiota > Verrucomicrobiia > Opitutales > Opitutaceae > Palsa-1447. The sequence goes on from CAZGOX010000520.1 coordinate 1,142, forward strand.
CCCCGTTATCCATTCCGCCCACGCCCGTAAGTGTTTGCCCCCCGCTCCCCCCGTCGCCGCTGACTTGGCCGCCGGCAGAGCCGCCGGAAGAGTTGCCGCCCTGGCCGGTCCCGGTCTGGCCGCCGGAAGAGTTGCCGCCCTGGCCGGTCCCGGTCTGGCCGCCGGAAGAGTTGCCGCCCTGGCCGGTCCCGGTCTGGCCGCCCGCAGAGTTGCCACCCTGGCCGGTTTGACCCCCGTCATTCTTTGAGCAAGCAGAAACGACAAACGTGGCTGAGAGGAGGATAGTCAGAAGGGGGCCTTGGCTGCGCATAGATGCTCCTTGCTGGACTAACGGGGAAGCCAGCGGGCAAAAGGGGTCATTCTTTTCGTCCTCGGAACGGGGCGACAGCTACCCGGAGTTGGGCGGTAGAGCGGAAGAATCCCACTTAAGTTCCTGAAATTAGCTCACATAGTTGGTCTGCAGCCCATGAAGAACACGTGGTGGGCGGTGGCGGGCGCGCCGATGCGGGTGTGGACAGCTTCTGGGGGGTAGGGCCGCACCTGGAGC
>CAZGOX010000521.1:0-1684 GCA_964527955.1 uncultured Opitutaceae bacterium
GCTGGGGCGTGAGCGAGTTCCACAACGACTTTTCCCGTTGCCTGCTGGCCGATGAGAAGGGCCGGCAGTGGGCCTTCTACCGGTTCCATCTCCCGGACCCCGTCCTCTTCACGACCGGCTGCCGGGTGACCCTGCAGCAGATCGGCGGCGGGCCGAGGGCCACCGTCGCGGCGCTGCAGAACGCCAACGTCCCGCTCGTCCCGGTGAGCGTCGACGGCGAGGGGAAGCTCACCGGCCTGTACACCCCGGGCGTGGTCGCCCGGGCGGACGACCCCAGGGTGCCCGACGGCTGGGTCAATTTCTACAGGTCCGATGACATCTCGGCCACGTCCTATTTCTACCTGAATGCCCCTTCCAGCGGCCTTCCGAACCTGCAGTGCGCCGCGGTGCGGGCTCCGTGACGTCGGTGCGACACGATCTGACGCGCCGGCTTCCCCCTGGTTGAAGGTGGCCAAAGGGGGAGCACTGACGTCCCCGCAAGCGTGTGCGTGCAACCAACCGCCAAGGGACGCATCGGCAGGCCACATAGCCGATCAATTCGACAACATTCTAGCCGAAAATGGCTTACAGAATGCGGCCACCGGATGGCACGGCTCAAGCAAACTGAAGGCGGGCCGCGCACGCGCCGGCCCGGAACTCCATGCGAATCAATCCCGGGACCACCGCCCCTGATTCAACGATCGCCGCGCGCCTGCCGCATCCGGACAGGCCCGGAAGCGCCTTCTTTGCACCCCTGGAAGCCTCGTCGGCGCCAGGTAGCCCCCATCCCTGCCTGGAGACCACGCTAGGTCGATGAAGCGCTCCCTCATCCCCCTCCTCGCCCTTTGCCTCGTGTGCGCCGGGTGCATCCCGCCCGACCCCTTTTCCGCGGAGGCCCTGAGGAACCTGGACATGCGGACCGAACCGGACGGGCGCGTCCTCATCCTTGATTCGAGCGCGAACTGGAGGTTCTTCTCGACGGCCATAGGGGCCCAGGTGGAGAACGAGGCAAAGGGCCTGCAGCCGCCGGGGGGCAGCGGCACCTGGGCGGCCTACTGGCGAATGGGCATCTCGAAGATGCGCACCAGCCAGGAGCACCCCGAAAGGTACTTTGCGCTGGTGGTCGACATTCGCCGCCGGTACGAGCTTCCCGACCTGCCGAGGGAGGCCATCGGACAGTGATTTCCACCCCATGAACACCCCCCGCGCTATCCTGTCCCCTGTGCTGTCCGCCGCGCTGCGGCTCCTGATCCCCCTCCTGGCCGTCACCGGCGCCGCGGCCCAGACCAAGTCGGAAACGCGAGCCCTGAAGCCCGTGGTCATGGACAACTACGTGGTCGACGTCACGAAGACCCACACGCTCTTCATGGGCGCCGACTTCGCGGTCAACCTCGACAAGGACTTCTATGCGGTCCGCGACGTCGTCGGCTCCTCCTGGGTGATCGACATCGACGGCAAGGAGAGGCTGATCTCCACCAAGCAGGCCCCGCTCAACCTGAAGATCACGCCGGTCCTGAAGCTCACCGAGGTGTCCGCGACGATCTCGGGGTTCAAGAAGGAGGCCGCGTACTCCTTTGACAACGACCCCAGCGTGCTGATCACGAAGGGCCTGACCAAGGCCGGCACGACGAATGCCATGCTCCTCGGCGTCTCCATGGACGCGCGGAACCTGTCGGACACCGTCTCGAACAAGGGACTTGGCCCG
>CAZGOX010000522.1:0-1682 GCA_964527955.1 uncultured Opitutaceae bacterium
CCAGCCGCGAGATGCGAGCCGTTGCCCAGGACGGAGTCGCCCACGTAGTTGAAGTGGGGAGTCTCGACACGGTCCATGAGAAGGCTGTTCTTGAATTCGGAGGAATTGCCGAGGACGCAATTGGCCCCGACGATCACGTTGCCGCGCAGGTAGGCGCCCGCGCGAATCTCCGTTCCAGGGCCGATCCAGGCCGGGCCGATGATGACGGCGTAGGGCGGGAGCTTTACGCTCGGGTCCAGGTGGACCTTGCCGGAGACGTGGACGCCGGCGGGAAGGGTGCGCGGGGCCAGGGGAAACTCGTGGGCCGCAAGGGCGGCCTCGATCCGCTTTACCCATTCCCAGGGAGGAAGGTCCGCCGGAAAATGGGCGGCGAAGACCGCCAGCGACGGCGGGAGGGTGAAGAGATCGGAGGCTTTCAAGGCGGGGGTGGCAGGGAAAGGAGAAAGCTTGGAGAGTTCCCGGGGAATGAAAAGCAAGTTAGAGGGAGGGGGGAAGACGAAACGTGGTGCGTCTGGTTTGTCGTAGGTCAGCGAGCTTGCTCGCGCCTTCCCGGAGCGCGAGCAAGCTCGCTGACCTACAAGGGTCGCCGGAAACGGACTGTCACCCAAGGGGATTTGTTGACCAAAGCGGACGACGGGTTGAACGTCCCAGTCATGCGCCAGGCCGCTCCATGGATCGTCGCTTGCGCCGCTTGCGCGTGGCTCGTCGTGGTGCTGCACAACGAAAGGCGGCAGACGGTTGAGCTGGCGCGGATTCGCTCGGAGTTGTCGACGAGTAGCTTGAACGCGTCGAGAGAGATTGTGCATTTGGAGCAGGAGCTGGCGGAGGCGAGGAAGGGGTTGGCGGCGGCGCGGCGGGAGATGGCTGCAAGTCGGACAGCCGCCAGGAAGGCGGCTGATCGAGGCAATATCGACTTGAACACCATGAGAAACGACCCGGCCTATGCTGGCGCCTGGCGCCGGGATCAGATGCGGTGGATTCAGGTAATGAAGGGAGATGCCATTGCAGCCCTTAAACTCCCGCCAGAGAAACAGGCTAAACTTCGCGAGTTGCTTCTGGATCAGGTGGAGGCAGATCTCGACGCAAGTGACGCCGCAAAGGAAAACGGACTGAGCATGAGGGAGACGGTGCAGGCGAGGACTCAGGCAACGGCGGACATCGATGCCCAGATCAAGTCTCTGATTGGCCCAAACGCCTATGAGGAGTTTCAGCATGAAGCCGGAGCAGGGGCATTCAAGATGATCGTCAACAGCTCAATCGTGGCGGATCTTGCGATCCAGGGCACGCCACTCACGCCGGACCAGATGGCCCCCATCGCCATGGTTTATGCCGATGCGCATAACCCTGCGTACAACTCCGCGGCCGCTTCGCCTGGGGCGTATGTTCCGGATCCGGCGACCGGCCTGGACGCCGCGAGCGAGTGGATTGTCGATCGCGCATCCAACTTTCTGACACCCGCACAGGTGCAGACATTGAAAGAATCCCTTCTGGTGGATCAGCAGGTGCAACAGTACTATCGGCAGAACATTGCCCCGAAGAATGGACCCTGAAGGGAGTGCGGGGTCTGGCGGCAGGGTTTGAAAGGTAGGGCGAGTCGTCCCCGACGAGCCCGGTACAAATACGCTAGTCGGGGGAGTAACGCCCAAACGACAAAAACCCGACGGCCGGCGTGGGCGTCCGTA
>CAZGOX010000523.1:0-1673 GCA_964527955.1 uncultured Opitutaceae bacterium
TCTCCGGGCCGAGGAAGGCGAACTTCCCCTTGATCACCTGGTTGCTCCCCTCGACGAGCGAGTTTCCGGCGGCCTCATAGCCCCCCAGCGAGCGCGCCGTGCGCGCCAGGAGGAACTCCGCGATGTCCGCGGCGGATTGCGCTGTTGAGGCGGAGGATTCCTCGTCGAGTTTCTGCTCGAGCGCCTGGATGCGGTCCGCAAGCAGCTGGCCCTCGCCGGGCGCCAGGCTCTCGCCAAAGGCCGTCGCGCCGTCGTGGGCGAGCGTGGCAATGTAGGCGGAGTTCTTTCGCGTGGCGTCGAGCTCCATGAGGAGCTTCCTGCGCTGCTCGGAATGGTCCTCCTTGCCGGCCTCCAGCCGCTCGATCTGGCTCTGCGCGGCGACGATCCGGTCCTCGGTGAGGCGCATCTCCTTCAGCAGGGGAGCCTTCTCGTCGGCGATGCGCTTGCGCGCGCCGTTGAGCTCGTCGGAGGCCTTTCGGAGCCTCTCGCCGTAGTCCGCCGTCGCGCGCTTCATCGCGTCGTCGAAGGTCTCCTCCGCGCGAACGGTCGCCGTGAGGAGGAATAGTGACACCAGGGCTGGAAGGAGTCGGGTGTTCATTCTAGCTCAATTCTTGAGGGTTTCCGCCGCGGGCTGGCCAAGGACCGCCTGCACGGCCACGAAATCCGGATCGGCCTTGTCATTGTAGACGGCCATGAGTTTCTCGACCGGGTGCACCGCATCGGGGCTTGGCTCCCATTGCCAGCCGCTGGGTCCGGGCGCGCCGTACCATGCCTTCTTTGCCGCCCTGTCGAGCGCGAAGGCGTGGCTCAGCCCCCAGTAGATGACCTCAAGCGACTTCGCACCCTGTTCGCCGCTGATCGTGAGCACCTCTTCGCCGCAGGTCACCGTGCGGTTGAACAGCGCGCAACGGTTCAGGACCGTCATGGCCAGCTGCATCCGCTCGCCTGAGGCGAGCTGTGGGTTCCCAAGGCTGCGGTACGGGAGCTCCAGCGCCTCCGACAGGCGGGGCGGCAGCGAGGGGCGGATCTCGGCCAGCCTCGCCACAAGCGCCTGGATGCGAGCCTCGGCCGCATGCAGGTCCTCGCCGGCGGTCTTGTCCTTGGCCCGCAGCGTCTCGAGCTCCTCGCGGTCCTTGGCCGTCGCCGCCCTGAGAAGCTCGCTCTTCTCCTCAAGCGCCTGGGCGCGCTCCTTGAGCCCGTTGATCGTCGACTCGAGAAGCGGCCGCTCCGACGTCCATGCGCTCTCGATGCGCGCCGACTCCAGGCGGGTCTTGATCCAGTCGCTCGCTGCCTTCTCCCCGGGTGCGAGCGGATCGGTCGCGGGCTCTGCAGCCCTGGCCGCCGCGATCAGTAGGCACGGCAGCAGATAACGCCAGTCGGGATGCATTGAAGGCATAGTCATGTTTGGAAATGGGGTACCTAACGGAACCGTAAAAGGTAATCGATTGCGGCCCTCATGGCGATTCCATAGCCGGGCAATTCGACGCCTTAACTGCAGGGAAAAGAAAATAAATCCTGTTCGGCATGGGGTTGCCTAAGTCGCCCTTTTGCAGGCTCCGTGCCATTTGGCCCGTATCGATGCTAAGGCGTTTGAGCAAAGCATGTAGCAGTTCCAATGCAATTGCACAACCCTACCCGGCGCGAGACCGGTGGTTGCATGCACCCGCTTTGGG
>CAZGOX010000524.1:0-1665 GCA_964527955.1 uncultured Opitutaceae bacterium
ACGGGAGCGCGGAAAACAGGCCATAGGAATGATCGGTGAGCAGGAGATTCTCCGGCCGCTCGGCCAGGGCGCTGGCGGCGGCTGAGGCGGTGCGGGCCAGTCCGGCTCCCACAAATTTCCGGGCTTCCCAGAGGCTCCACCCACAGGCGAGAGAGAGGCCGATGGCGACGAGGGCCTCGCGACGGAAACGGGTGGCCCACGCGGCCAAGGCGAGTTGGCCGGCGAAAGCGAGCAGCGCGGCGAGGATGAGATAGAACCGCTGCATCGGCCAATAGACCGTGATCAGCTCAACGATGCCGGGCAGGTGCGCCCACGCCCGGTCCGTGACGCCGGGGACGGGCAGCAGGAGGAGCAGAAGCAGGGCGGAACCGGCCAGCAACATCCGGAGGGCGAGCCGCTGCCAGCCTCTTGGCATCGCGACGGAGGCGATGATGCCGGCAACCAGGATCAGCCAGAGGCTATAGCCGAGCTGGAGGTCGCTGAGGGCGCCGCCGTCACGGCTCACGGGCCGGAGGACAGCCGGAAAAACAGCATGGATGTTTTCCAGGATGCCGGCCTCGAGATGGGGCCGGGTGGCCATCACCCCAATCCCCATTCCCGGCGTGTGGATGAAATGCACCGAGACGAACGGATACTGGGCGAGGATGGCGAAGGCGACGACGCCGCCCAGGACCCGGCGCCAGGAGGAGGCCGGCGGCCGCAGCAGGAAAAGGCGCCCCGCCTGGGTCAGGGCGGCTACCGCCGTCATCCAAAGGGCAATCGGCGCATGCGCCCACCAGAGGGCGGCCAGGGGTGCAGCCAGCCAGAGCTGGCTGGCAAAGTCGTCCTGCCGGAAAGTCCTGGCCATTCCATACACGGCCAAGGGGGCGAAAGGCACCGTCATCCAGCTCGTGAAGAGGTCCTGGGTATAGACGAGGGCGAGGACCCCCGGGCAGCTGAGATACAGGATGGCCAGGGCCGCCGCGGTCCAGCGACGCCGGGGCGCGATCGCCGCCAGTGCGAAATAGCAGGCAAAGAGGCCACCGACCCCGCAGGCGATCAGGCAGAGGTGCTGCAGCGTGAAAAAGCCCAGGTGGCGGCCGGTGACGAGGTCGATGACACCTGCCAAATGCTGGTAGACGGGGGCGACGCGGAGCGGATAGACGCCGCCGATGAAGTTGAAGCGCGTCTGGCCCGCAAAGACCGGAAAGAGGCCCGCACGCAGCTGGAGCACGTAGTCGGCCAGCATGTTTGCGTACCAAAGGGCATCGCCGGCGCCGATCAGGCGCGCGGTGGCGAGGGGATGGAGCAGCCACGCGGCGACGACGGCCAGCAGCAGAAGGCGGCAGGCTTCCGCTCGGCAATCACGCGGGACCGGGGCAGGCATTTGTCCACGGAGCATAAAAGCGCTCGCGCCGGTTTGTCAGCCTGCTAATCTGGCCGACCCATGCGAATCTGCATCATTGGTGGCGGAATCGTCGGCCTGGCCACCTCCCTGCAACTGCGGCGCAGGCTGCCGGGGGCCGAACTGACCCTGCTCGAGAAGGAGGAGGACTATGGCCGGCACCAGAGCACCCACAACAGCGGGGTGCTGCACGCCGGCCTCTACTACAAGCCCGGCACGGTCCGCGCGCGCCTGGCGGTGCAGGGCATACGGATGATGACGGAATTTTGCCGGACGCACGC
>CAZGOX010000525.1:0-1658 GCA_964527955.1 uncultured Opitutaceae bacterium
AAAACCACGTATCAATGATACTATTCAAGACGGGCTCTAGTGTTGCGGATGGGTCCGAAAGCGGATCCGGACGGGCGGGCCGACCGTCCCTACCTTGAGAAAGTCTGAATTGACCCAATGAAATCAACCATCCAGGCCACGGGGCTCAAGCCGCCGGTCCGGCATCCGCCGAGGCGGCAGAGGTCGACCGAGGACCTGCGTGTCCTGCAGCGGCTGATGACCCATGCGCTGGTGCGGCCGCTGGCGCCGGGGTACAGGCTCCAGAAGACGTGGATCGACGGGAGGGCGACGGCGGAGGTGGCGGAGGAGTTTTTGAAGCCGAACGACCGGCTGACGTCCTTCGAAAGGCTGGAAATCTACAACCGGATGTACTGGTTCAGGCTGATGGGAGTCGTGACGGCCGACTGCCCGGGTTTGGCGGGGCTCCTGGGCGAGAGGAAGTTCGACCGGCTGGTGCAGGCGTACCTGGCCAAGTATCCCTCGCGGTCGTTCACGCTGAGGAACCTGTGCTCGCGCCTGCCCAGGTTCATCAAGGCGGAGCCGAGGTGGACGGCGCCGCATTCGGAACTGGCGCATGAGATTTCGCGGTTCGAGTGGGCACAGACGGTGGCGTTCGACGAGGAGAGGCGGCCGCCGGTCGAGCCCGAGGAAATCGCGGGGGTGTCGCCGGGCCGGTTGAGGCTGGGGATCCAGCCGTATCTGTCGCTGCTGGAGCTGGAGTATCCGGTGGACGAGTACGTGACCGCGATCAAGCGCCGGGACGCCCTGAGGACCGAGGCGAGCAACGCGGCCGAGGAGGCGCGGCACGGGGCGAGGAAAGGGAGGAAGATCGCGCTCCCGGGACGGGAGAGGATCTTCCTGGCGGTCCACAGGCTGGATTGCCGGCTCTACTACAAGCGGCTGGAGAGGCCGGCGTTCCGGATCCTGAAGGCGCTGGCGGCCGGGCGGACGCTGCCGAGAGCGGTGGCGGCGGGAGGCCGGAGCGTGAAGCCCGAGAGGGTGAAGCAGTGGTTTGAAACGTGGATGAAGCTGGGGTGGCTGTGCAAGAGGAGGGAGAGGGCGTGAGCTTCGAACGGGCGCTAGGGTATGCCCGGACGGGCGGGCCGCCCGTCCCTACCATTGTAGGTCAGCGAGCTTGCTCGCGCCTCCCTGAGCGCGAGCAAGCTCGCTGACCTACGGGCGATCAAAGAATTCAAGCTGACATTTTACCCATGAAAAAACTGAACGACATACTCGCGGCCGTTGGCGGCCTTCTGCAACCGGTGTTCCTGCTGGCGGTTCGGCTCTACTGGGGATGGGGGTTCTTCGGGACGGGCAAGGGGAAGCTGGCCCACCTGGACAAGGTAACGGGGTATTTCCAGAGCCTAAACATCCCGATGCCGCACCTGAATGCGATCGTGGCGGGCTCGGTCGAGACCGTCGGCGGGCTGCTTCTGGTGGTGGGGCTCTTCTCGAGGATCGTCACGCTCCCTCTCATGTTCACGCTGGCGATCGCCTACCTGACGGCCGAGAGTGACGCGCTGCACGCGTTCTTCTCGGACCCGGACAAGTTCACGGGGGCGACGCCGTTCCTGTTCCTGTTCGCGATGCTGATCATCTTCGTGTTCGGCCCGGGCTGCATCTCGCTCGACAGGATCTTCTTCAAGGAGAAGGTGTGA
>CAZGOX010000526.1:0-1654 GCA_964527955.1 uncultured Opitutaceae bacterium
CCTGCCTTTGAGTCGTGTGTTCGCCTCAAGGCACGGGCCCGGCGGGGCCCCGCCCTACTTTTGCCTCAGATACAGCGCCAGGAAGCCGTTGGTACGATCGCCGAGGCTTTTCCACTCGCTTGGATTGCGGAGGAGGCGCTTCGCATGGAACGGCCCCAGGTCGTTGAGGAAATAGACCGGGCATTTCGGAAACCTGCCGGCGTAATCCTCAAAGATGGCGACATCGTGCTCGCCCTGGTTGATCCAGGCAAGCCAGACCGTGTCCTCCCCGTGTTCCCACACGTCCACGCGGCTTAACCCGTCCCTCGGGTCGAACTCCAGCGGCCGGCAATCAAATCCCTTCTGCCGGAGGTAGCCCGCGGCGCATTGGTAGCTCAGGTAGGTCGTCGTCAGGAGCGCCACTTTGCCGTTGTCGTCGATGGCGCCGCGCATGAGCTGAAGCTGGCCCAACGTCTCGAGTTTCTCGCGGTTCCAGACCAGGCCCGCGAAGCCGAGACCCATGCGCAGCGAAAAGCCGTCATTGTGCGGCTGGACCTCGCCCGGTCCAACAACCCAGGCCCACCCCGAATCTGCGCTCCCACGCGACACGATCCTGCCCCAGGTGGGCTCCGGCGTGAATCGGGTGAACTCCGATCTCGGCGTGCGCACTCCCGTGGCAAACTCCAGGGCCATGGCCACCGCCAGGACAACGACGATCGCCCTCCCCGTCAGCCGCCGCTTCCCTCCTGCTCCATCCGGCAGCACCCAAAGGGAGCGGAGGCCGGCAGCCGTGACCAGGGCAAGGAAGGGCGTCAAATAATAAAAGTACTTGGGCGAGGACAGGATGAGCACATACAGGCAGACCGTGGGGACGAACACGCTTGCAAGCAGGCAGATCAGCCAAGTCTGGCGCCGGCGCACGGCCTGCCCGAGACCGACCACGGCCGCCGCCATTCCGGATAGTGAGGTGATCCACATCGTCAGCCGTGCGGCGCCCCTGAGCGTCGCATAAAGGCCGGCATGCGGAAAGCTCGAGACGCCCCCCGAATAGCAGCCTAAGACCTCGGCGGGTCCAAGCCCGCTGGTCTTGAATAGCAGGTAGAGCAGCACCACCGAGACAAGCGCCACGAAGGCCGTCTTCGCGACAGCCGCGGGCGCCGGCTCCTTCCTCCAGAGAACGACCAGCGTCGCCGGCGCGACCACCAGCGCGTCGAGCCGCGCCCACCCCGCCATCGCGAACAGGACTCCCGACGCCACGGCCGGGAGAATGCCTGCCGGGCGCCTGACAAGCACCAGCAGCGCACCCAGGGCAAAACACCCCGCCATGGTGCTTGAGTTTGCATAGAACCCGGCGCGCTGGACCTCCTGGCACAGGAGGACCAGGACAAGCGACATGCCGAATCCCGATCCGGCGAGCTCGGAGCAAAGGACTGCGGCAAGGACTGCAAACAGCGCTGCGCTCGCGGCGCTGAGGGCAAAGTAGCACTCACCCGGGTCCACTCCGGTCGCGGTATGCACCGCCATGGCCAGCCGGTACGCTCCCGGCTGGATCGCATAGTCGTAGCGAAACCGGAAGTCCGAGCCCGACGGCCTGACCATCTCACGAATTCCGTTGATCACCCCTTGCTCGTCGCCCTCGACAGGCGAAAAGGGAAACATCCCGGTTAAGAACTCG
>CAZGOX010000527.1:0-1653 GCA_964527955.1 uncultured Opitutaceae bacterium
GTGCTCACCGACGGCTTCGGCGCAGCGTCCGCGGCCACCTCCGGACGCGCCGTCGGACGTTGCAAAGGCCGAATCGGCGTGAATTGCGGTTTCACGCGGCATGGGACGATGCGCCCCCGCCTCGTCAGTGACGCCCGCTGAGGTTAGCCACTGCGGGCGTCGATGGAATCCGGCTCGGGCCAGGACATTCTAACATGAATGACTTCTTCTTCGCCCGCTCGCAGATGGCGATGTCCCTGGCTTTCCACATTGTGTTCGCCGCCCTGGGAATCGGCATGCCGCTGCTCATGGTGATGGCGGAGGGAACCTATCTCCGCACCGGGCAGCCGGTCTACCTCGAGCTCAGCAAGCGGTGGGCGAGGGGGACTGCCATTCTATTCGCAGTAGGCGCCGTCTCCGGCACGGTGCTGTCGTTCGAGCTCGGCTTGCTGTGGCCCGGCTTCATGGAGAAGGCCGGGGCGATCATCGGGATGCCCTTTTCACTCGAAGGCTTTGCGTTCTTCACCGAGGCCATCTTCATCGGCGTCTATCTTTATGGCTGGGGCCGACTGCCGCCGCTTCTGCATTGGCTCGCGGGTGTGCTGGTCGCCGTCAGTGGCACGCTTTCCGGAATCATCGTCGTGACGGCCAATGCCTGGATGAACGCGCCGGCCGGCTTCCGGTTCATCAACGGCCGATTCACCGGGATCGACCCGGTCGCAGCCATGTTCAACCGGGCAAGCCTTCATGAGACCCTTCACATGACGCTCGCGGCCTTTGTCGCGACAGGCTTTGCGGTGGCGGCCGTTCATGCGTTCCTGCTGCGCAGAAGCCCGGGCAGCCCCTTCCACCGCTGCGCCCTGGGGCTGGCGCTTGCGATGGCGTGCGTCACCATCCCGCTGCTGGTCCTGAGCGGCGATTTCAGCGCCCGTTCCGTGGGCAGGCTGCAACCGGCGAAACTCGCCGCGATGGAGGCCCTGTACAGGAGCCAGGACGGGGCGCCTCTGCTGCTGGGTGGGAATCCCGATGACTCGGCGCGCACGATCCATGGCGCGCTCGTGATTCCGCGCGGCCTGAGCCTGTTGCTGGCCGATGACCCGGGCGCAAGGGTCGCCGGCCTTGAAGAGTTCCCGCGCACGGACTGGCCCAACGTACGGATGGTTCACTGGTCGTTTGACCTTATGGTCCTCTCGGGATTCGCAATGCTGGCCGTGGCCGGATGGGCGGGCTGGATCTGGTGGAGGCGGCCGCCGCTGGCGGACCATCCCTGGCTATTGGGCACGCTGATCGCCGCCGGGCCGCTGGGTTTTCTGGCAATCGAGGCCGGTTGGATCGTGACCGAGGTCGGGCGCCAGCCGTGGATCATTTACAACGTGATGCGAACGAAAGACGCCGTCACGCCGATGCCCGGCATCGCGGTCCCATTCCTTGCCTTAACGATCCTGTACGCCTTCCTCGCCTTCGTAGTCACGCGCCTCCTGCGACAGCAGTTTCTGGAGACGGACGGCGCGGTCCCGGAGTCGTCACCCGCTTGACGCCATGCTTGCACTCGCCGCCGCCGCGTCCCTGGCTCTGTCGCTGATCCTGTATGCGCTTTCGGGCGGCGCGGATTTTGGCGGCGGAATGTGGGACCTGCTCGCCCTCGGCCCGCGCGCCGCGCGGCAGCGGACCCAG
>CAZGOX010000528.1:0-1647 GCA_964527955.1 uncultured Opitutaceae bacterium
CCCGTGCAGGTCATGTGGACGCGCGAGGAGGAGTTCTTCAACGACACGTTCAGGCCGGCGTCCGTGGTGAAGATCCAGTCGGGCCTGGACAGCGCGGGCCGGATCGCATTCTGGGACTACGAGGTGCGGTTCGCGGGCGACCGCGCCTCGGAGCACCTGTACGACATTCCGAACCACCGGACGACGGCGATCGGTTTCTTCGGAGGGCCGCCGGGGATCCATCCCTTCGCCGTGGGCGCGTGGCGCGCGCCCGGCTCCAGCAACAACGCTTTTGCCCGCGAGTCGCATGTGGACCAGCTCGCCGTGCTTGCGGGCGTGGACCCGATCGAATTTCGGCTGCGGCAGCTCAAGAACCACCGTCTCACCAGGGTGTTGAAGGCGGCGGCCGAGCATTGGGGGTGGCAGCCGGCAAAGGGCCCGAGCGGCCGCGGCCTCGGGGTCGCCTGCGGCTCGGATGCCGGCGCCTACGTTGCGGCGATCGTCCAAGTGGAGGTGAACGACGGAAAGATCGCAGTGAAGCGCGCGCTTTGGGTGCAGGAGATGGGCCTGGTTATCAATCCCGAGGGAGCCAAAATCCAGATGGAGGGCGGCATCACCATGGGTCTCGGCTACGCCCTCACCGAGGAGATTCATTTCAAGGACGGGGCTATTCTCGACACGAACTTCGACCGGTATGCCCTGCCCCGCTTCTCGTGGCTGCCGAAGATCGAGACCGTGATCCTCGAGGCGAATGACGCTCCCCCGAACGGCGGAGGGGAGCCCGCTGTCATCCTGACTGGCGCCGTGATCGCCAATGCGTTCCACGACGCCACCGGCGCCCGGGTGTTCTCGATTCCGATGACGCAGGCCCGGGTCAAGGCGGCGCTCGCGGCCAAGGCCGGGAACGCCTGAGGTTCGGCGGGCGCCTACAGGAGGCCCCGGCACCCCTCGGCGACCAGGAAGGCGCGCCAGGCTGCGATTTGGCCGGGGTCCGGGACCGGCGGGCGCACGAAGGGATCCCGGCTCCCGATGCGTTCGCGCTTGGCGAGGCCGCTCTCGTGGTAGGGCAGCAATTCAACGCCCTCGAGCGGAAGTTCCCGGCTGAGCGCGGCGATGGCGCGCAGGTGGCCCTGGTCGTCGTTGACGCCTGGGATCATTGGGCAGCGCAGCAGGAGCTTCGCGCCGCGTCCGGCGAGCCAGCGAAGGTTGTCCCGGATCTGGCCGAGCGGGACGCCGGTGAGTTCGCGGTGCTTCTCCTCGTCGCTCGCCTTGATGTCGAAGAGGAACAGGTCGCAGCAGTCCAGGAGCCTCTCGAAGGAAGCCCGCGGCGCAAAGCCGCAGGTCTCGACGCAGGTGTGGATGCCCTCGGCCTTGGCGGCGCGGAGGAGAGCCTCGGCAAAGTCGATCTGGGCCGTCGGCTCCCCGCCTGAGAGCGTGAGCCCACCGCCCGACCTCGCATAGTACGCCTTGTCCCTGCGCACGATCTCCATGACCTCCGGCACCGCGCGCTCCGATCCGTAGATCCTGAGGGCATCCGAGGGGCAGGAGGAGACGCAGTTGCCAGCGAGCCTGCAGCGGTCCCAGGAGACAAGATGCAAGCCGGCGGAGTCGAAGGTACTGGGTGCGTTTGACTGAAACCGGGTAGGGACGCCCGGCCCGGGCGTCCGG
>CAZGOX010000529.1:0-1645 GCA_964527955.1 uncultured Opitutaceae bacterium
TGGCGTGGGCGGAGGGACGCGAGTGGAGGTGCAAGCATGACAGCGCGCACCTCAGCATGCCCGCGGCGACGGCGATTCCCCACCAATGTGACCGGGCTTGGCGCGGATTTCGCAGTCCCCGGCACAAGCTGATCCTCAACGCCGACGGTTCGCCATGGCTCTATTTCGATCTGGAGCGCGACCCGTTTGAATTGGACAACCTGGCCGGCGACCCGACCAGAGAGCGGGAAATCCAGGGTTTGACCCGGTTGATGTAGAGTTGAGTCGCTGGCCTTGAGCCGGTCGAATCCCATCCGGTTTTACCCGGCAGAAACGCGAATTGCCCCCAAACGGAAAATGGACGGAAAAATGAAATCGGGATCCCTTGGAGGGACAGACTCAAATTCCGGTTTGTTGGGGCATGGGCTTACTAGTCACGTTTCGCGTCCGAGGCAGGCTACCCTTCACCGGACTCGCTACAGGGGACACGCTACAGGGGACATACAGCAGATGCAGTAAAGGCTTGGGTTGAAGGAGCCAACCCGAGGGCAAAGCGTGCGGGCATGCGACAGGGCAGGATCAAAATCGACCCGGTGGCCGGCGAAGCGGTGTATCACTGCATCAGCCGGGCGGTCGCCGGGGAGAGGCTCTTTGGCTCCGTCGCCAAGGAAGTTTACCGGCGCCACCTCTGGATTGTTGCCGAATTCTGCGGGGTGGAGGTGATCACCTACGCCATCCTGGACAATCACTTTCACCTGATGGTCCGCATCCCGAAGAAAGTGCCGGTTTCGGACGACGAACTCCTGCGACGATATGAGTTACTCCATCCCAAGCCCAGACGCGATGAACGCGCATATCTGGCCGTGGTCCGGGCCGAGCTTCCGACCAACGGACCCACTGCGGTAAAGTGGAGGGAACGCCAGCTGGCCCTGATGGGCGATGTCTCCCCCTTCATGAAGCTGTGGAAACAACGGTTCACCAATTGGTTCAACGGCACCCATCACCGGTTTGGAACCCTCTGGGCCTCCCGCTTCACCAGCATCTTGATCGAGCCTCAGGGATTCGCCGCCGAGACGGTCTCCGCCTACGTCGACTTGAACTGTATCCGGGCCCGCCTCACCCTGGACCCCAAGGACTACCGTTGGTGTGGCTACGCCGAGGCTGTCGGCGGGAGCCGCAGGGCCCAGGCCGGTTTGGCGAGTCTCTACGGATCGGCCACCTGGGAACAGATCCGCGAGAAGTACCGGCTGGTCCTTTTTGCCGCCGGCGCCGAAGTCAGGGATAACCGGGCGGCCATCCCGATCGAGGCCTTGCAGAAGGTGGTGCGGGAAAAGGGCAAACTGCCAGTCTCGGATGTCCTTCGGTGCCAGATGCGTTATTTCATCCATGGAGGTGTTCTCGGCAGCCGGGCGTTTGTCCAGACCCAGCTCGAGGCGTACCGATTGCGGACCGGCGCCAGGCCAAGGACCAAGCCGCGGCCCTTGCCCGCCTGGTGCGAATGGGGCGATCTGTACACCCTGCGCGCAGTGCGGCAGGGTTCGGCCAACTGACGAAGATCGGGGCCGGCGGGGGGGCCAGCCAAGGCGGAGCTGCATCGCCTGACTCATCGGGCGCTCCAAGCCGCAACCTTGCGCAGCCTAAGCGCGCCGAAACGGTGGATTGCAGC
>CAZGOX010000530.1:0-1640 GCA_964527955.1 uncultured Opitutaceae bacterium
CGATGATCAGCACCGTCTTGCCGACGACGAGCTTGGCCAGCGCCGCCTGGATGGCACCCTCGCTCTCGGAGTCGAGGGCTGACGTGGCCTCGTCGAGGATCAGGATCGGGGCGTTGCGCAGGAAGGCCCTGGCAATCGCGAGTCGCTGCTTCTGGCCACCGGAGAGTCGGGCCCCGCGCTCGTCGACCCGGGTGTCGTAGCCGTGCGGCAGGGCCCTGATGAATTCGTCGGCGAAGGCGTTGCGCGCGGCCGCGTGGACTTCCCCCTCCGTCGCGTCGAGCCGGCCAAGGATCAGGTTGTTGTAGACCGTGTCGTTGAAAAGAACGGGCTCCTGCGGGACGATCGCGATGTTGGCCCGAAGGTCGGCGAGCCTGAGGTCCCGAACATCGATCGAGTCGAGGGTGACGCGGCCCGCGGTGGCGTCGTAAAACCTGGGAACCAGGTTGGCGAAGGTCGTCTTGCCGGCGCCGCTCGGGCCCACGAGGGCGCAGACCGTGCCCGCAGGGATCCGAACGGAAACCTGGACCAGCGCGGACTCGTTCGCCTTGTAGGAGAAATCGAGTCCTTCAAAGGCGATGTCCCCGCGCAACCGCCCCACGGCGACAGGCCGGGCCGGGTCGGCGATCGAAAGAGGCTCCGCAAGGACTGCCTCCAGGCGCTCCAGGGCGCCGCGGCCACGGCTAAGCTCATTATTGAGCGCGCCCAGCTTCTTGACGGGCTCGTAGCTCAGGTACAGCGCGGTGATGATCGCCAGGAAGGAGTCGAGCTTCACGTGCGCGTGGTACGCGTAGACCAGGGTGAACGAGATGCCCACGGCGGAGATGATCTCGATCACCGGGGTCAACGACTGGGCGTACTTGACGGCCTTCATCTGGACCGTGACGAGTTCGCGGCTCGCCCTGCCGAAGCTCGAGACCTCCCGGTCCTCGAGGCCGAAGGCCCGCACTTCCTTGGCGGCGGCCAGGTTCTGGCTGAAGCGGTCCGTGATCGAGCCCAGCTGGCTCTGGATCTGCTGGGCCCTCCTCAGCAGCTTCTTGCCGACATACCGGATGGGAAAGACGCACAAGGGGACGATCCCCAGGCATACGAGCACGAGGGCGACACCCTTCTCGTGGAAGGCCGCCCAGGCGAGATAGCCCAGCGACCCGATCAGGGAGGCCGGCTGCTTCAGGCCGTCATTGGCCACGGTCGTCAGCGTGAACTGGAGCTGGTTTGCATCGGACAGCCCGCGGGAGATCAGGTCTCCCGTCGTCTGCTTCTGGATGAAGCTCAAGGGCAGCACCTGGAGCTTCCGGAAGTAGTCGAGCCGCAGAGACTCGAGGACCCGGACGCCGGCGAGTTGGATGAGATAGCTGTTCAGGTAGCCGGCAACCCCGCGGACGACAAAGACCGCGGGTAGCCAAAGGGCGATCAGCAGCAGCTTCATCGGGGCGAGCGGAGCCGCATGGTCGGCGAAGATCTGCGGGAAGACCCGCTTGATCATCAGCGGCAGCCCCGCCCCGTTCGCCAGCCCGTAGACCAGGCCGCAGAGCACGGCCGCGGTCAGGGTGCCCCGCACGGCGCGAAGGTATTTTACGTAGGGGCGAAAGCGCTTCACGGGGCGGATGGTTGCTAATCCTTTGCGGCGCGCACGTCGAGCG
>CAZGOX010000531.1:0-1640 GCA_964527955.1 uncultured Opitutaceae bacterium
CGCCCGCACCACCTTTCGCAATGCGAAAGGTGCCCTGAGCGACCAACGGGAGTCGGGGTCTACACCAAAGTTTGGGGAGGGGCATGGATGGATGGGTTGATGGTAGAGGTTAGCCGCACTGTCGGTGTTTCAAGGAACTCACGAAGGGCAGCTAGCAACGCGAAGCCGGGCGGGTCTACGAGCAACCCGAAGTCTGGCGTTGTAGGTCAGCGAGCTTGCTCGCGCTCCGGGAAGGCGCGAGCAAGCTCGCTGACCTACGAGGATCGAACAAAGCGGCTCGTCGCGGCGACTTCGCCCTACCTCAAGGCATGCGCGGGCGATGCCTCAGGCCCATCAGGGATTTCGACCTGCGAGCCTAAGCGCCGCCGCAAATCGACTGATGGCCTCGATTGGAATGGGCGGAGGACGGGGGACTCCTGGGATTTCCGAACGCATCAGCGCCAGCAGCTCGTCCTTCGAGTCGTAGATGGAAACTCCCTCGTAGCCCCGTGTGCTCCGCGCAGCCAGGCGGCTCGCGACCACGGGCACCCGCGCAAGGAGAGCCTCGGGAATCCGGGTAAGCGCACCGGCGCCATGATCCTGGTGGACCAGGATCCCGCGGGCGCCGGCCATGAGGTCTTCCATCCGCGGGCCCGGGAGCGCGCCCAGGAACCCGATCCCCGTGCCGGGGAATTCGCCGGCGAGCCCCTCGGTGCCGAACCCGCCGACGAGGACCTTGAGCCCGTCCCGCACGGCGGGCTGGACCCAGCGGAGAAGCGTCCTCATGCCCTCGAGCGTGGGCGGGTGGTTCGCCCCCCCAAGGATCACCCACGGGGCGTCGGCGGGAACCCCGCGTTCCCGGCGGCGTGCAATTGACTCCAGGCTCGCGCGCTTGGCCCTGACCGGAAAATAGGGCAGGAAATCCGACGAAAGGCCGAGGTTGGCCAGCAACCAGGATTCCTCCTCGGCGATGCAGAAGATCCGGTCGGCCTTCGAGAGGGAGGCGGCTTCCACGGCCAGGCCGTCCGCGCTCCGTAGGGTTCCCTTCAGGGACTCGACATTCTGGGGGAGCGCGATCACCGCGTAGCCGTGTTCCTTGGCGAGCGCGACGGGGAGGGCCGACGAGGTGTCCTCCCACAGGAGAAGACGGGCGCCTTTGTGCCCGAGCACGGCGCCCCGGACCTCGGAGTCCGAAGGGCCTTTATTCCCGGCGGCGCGGGCGGCGATTCGCACCGGAAAACCGGCATCGCCGCAGATCTCCACGATCTGGGCGGCCCGCAGGTCCCCGCCGCATCCATCCGGGGTCGGCTTGAACGCCGTCCACATCAGGATCGATTGGGAGTCGGGATTCATCGGCGGGGCTGGCTCCCATTCGGCATCCGGTCCCTCCCAAGGCAATCCTCAAGTGGGTTCGGAGCTTTCGTAGGCCAGCGAGCTTGCTCGCGCTCATAAGGGCGCGAGCAAGCTCGCTGACCTACAACGGACCGGGCGCATATCGGCTCGTCGCAGCGACTTCGCCCTACCCTAAGACATCGGAGCCGAAAGGCCGACGTCGCCCTACCTTTCCAACCCTGCCGCCACAGGAGGAAGGGGGGCCTTGCACTTGACGGCCAATTTTGAGGCAATCGCTGAAGGACATGAAAATCTATTTCCTGGGCATC
>CAZGOX010000532.1:0-1637 GCA_964527955.1 uncultured Opitutaceae bacterium
CAGTATCGTCAATGTAGCAGCGTTGCTTGTCACCGAGCCGACTCCATTGCTGACCGTTGCCGTGTAGCTGCCGGCGTAGGCTGCGGTCGGCGAATAAACCTCATAATAGTTGTTGGTTGCGCCCGATATTGGCGTCCCATTGAAGTACCATTGGTAAATCAAATTAGGGCTGCCCGTGGCGTTGACCGAGAATTCCGCGTAGGAATTGTTTCCAAAGCTCAACGTTTCGCTCGACGGCTGACTGAGGATCGTGGGGGCCACGGCGGCCAATACGGTCAGCGTCGCGGCACCGCTGGTAACGGATCCCTGGGCGTTGGCCACCGTGACCGTGTAGCTGCCGGAATTGGCCGCAGTGGTGGAGTAATAAGAATACAAGGAGTTGGTTGCGCCTGATATGGCCGAGCCATTCAGGTACCATTGATAAGCCAGGCTTGGACTGCCTACGATGCCGACGGAAAAGCTTGCCGAGTTGCCGTAGGCCACCGTCTGGGATTGTGGCTGCGTCGTCACCGACGGAGCTACTGCAGCCGATACGGTCAGCGTGGCAGTGTCACTCGTTGCGGATCCCTGGCTGTTGGTGACAATGACATAGTAACTCCCGGATGACGCCGCTTTAGCCGATTGAACGGTGTAGCCGCTCCCAGTCGCTCCGGATACGGCCGCACCGTTAAAATACCATTGGTAGGTGGGTGGCGGACTGCCCAACGTCATTATGCTGAAGGACGCGCTGTCGCCGTAGACAATTGTCTTGGATTCGGGTTGTATCGTGATCGAGGGCGCAACGGCGGCCAAGACGGTCACAATGGCGGCGTTGCTTATTGCGGATCCGACCCCGTTGCTTACGGTCACGGTGTAGCTCCCGGAATTGGAAGTCGTGGCCGAATACATGTAGTACGAACTTCCCGTGGCGCCAGGGATCGTTGAACCATCCTTCGCCCATTGATAATTCAAGGAGGAGCCGGTGGCGCTTACTCCAAGGCTCAGCGTGCCTCCGTAAGCTAAAGTCTCGCCTTGGGGCTGCCCGACTATGAACGGCGGAACATAAGACTGGGCATTGCCTGACAAGGCAATAACCGCGAAGCCGGAACACATGACGAGCGCCCTGATTATCGTTTGATGGAAACTTGATCGCACGGAAAGATTTCGGGTTAGGATCACCTCGCGCTGGGCGGCTGGGAACGCGCGGGATTGGACGCGGCCCAAGGGTGATTCTTGGATACGCGGCGCCGGGACTCAACACACCATTTCGTCAGGAAATTGTATGGCCCGGAGTTATACAGCCCATTAATTTCGCAGCGACCGCCGGCTACGCCGGCGAACCCGGACTTTCGGGTCCGGGCGGGCGGGAGTGAGGCTGGATTCACCGCCGCCATGCCGTGCCGCAATGCGAATTTCATTGGCCTGGGCTTAAAACCTCCCGCCGGATTAAACGAAGAAGCGAATGGCTTAAAGGGAGCTGACTAAGGAAAATAGCGTACGCGTGCTGAATTTCCGGCATTCTTCCGTCCAACCCCGGTGCAGACCGGCCGGTCGCAGGCGATCACCGCACCCCAACCGGGCGCTTTGATGCGATTGCTCCGCGGCGCCCCGCCCTTTTTTCTAGCGATGCGTTGCGGCTTCCACTATCACCGCCGGGA
>CAZGOX010000533.1:0-1637 GCA_964527955.1 uncultured Opitutaceae bacterium
GCGGGAGGCGTTGCCTGGCTCTCGGCCCTGCTCGACCGAAGCGCCGAGGGCGTCACCGAGGCGCCCAACGCGACCAACCCTGGGTTTGTCGCAGCCCAGGCGCTCAGGTTCCACCGTTCCGGGCGGGGAACCGAGGGCCTCTCCCTCCTCGACGCACTGCCGGAGGCCGTGAGAAGCGACCTCCGGCCGGAGCTGGTCCGGGGCCTCCTGCTCTCGGACCTTGGAAACAGGGACGAGAGCGAGCGCGTGCTCGCCCGGATCCCCGAGGGCCAACTCTTGTCTGAGGAACGGGCCCTGCTGGAGGCCGCGCACGTGCGGAACGGGTCAGCCGCTTCGTCCTGACGGCCCGCTGGGTCCAATGCGATTCGACCCTTTGTCCATCAGCGGGTTGAAAAATTGGCTTTCCTTCTTCATGACAAATCCGCGCTAATAAGCGCCCATGTCGGTGACCGCCCCTTTACATCCGGCAAAATCCTATCGAGTCTTTCGAAGCCCTGTTTTTGGAAACCACCCCAATGACCAACCTTGGTAGATTCTTCGGCAGCACCATAGGACGCAAGATCCTGATGGCGGCCACGGGTGTCGTGCTGATCCTGTTCGTCATCGGCCACCTGGTCGGCAACCTCCAGATCTTCGAGGATCCCGACCGGATCAACGGGTATGCGCAGTTTCTGCACTCCCTGGGGCCGGTGCTCTGGGTGGTGCGCATCGTCCTGCTTACCTGCGCCACCATCCACATCTGGGCCGCAACGGTCCTCGCGCTTGAGGCGAGGAAGGCCCGCGGCACGACCCCGTACAAGTCGCAGCTTTGGATCCAGGCGGCGCTGGCCTCCCGGTACATGCGGTGGACCGGGTATGTCGTCCTTGCCTTTATCCTGTATCACCTTGCGCAGTTCACGCTGGGCGTGGCGCAGGCGGACTCATTCAAGGAAAACCTGCCTTACTACACGATGCAGGGCGACTATCATGTGATGGGATTCACGGTGGTCCGCGCCGGAACCGTGGTAGCCGACGTGTACAGCATGGTCATCCTGGGTTTCAGCAACCCCGTGGTTGCGGCGTTCTACATCGTCGCGGTGGGCCTGCTCGCCCTCCACCTCCTGCATGGTGCGGACAGCCTGTTCCAGACCCTTGGATTGCGCAACAGACGCTGGGCGTCGGGGTTGCGCGCCGTGGTCACAATCGGCTGCGCCCTGTATTTTCTCGGAAATGCCGCAATCCCCGGCTCTGTCCTCGCCGGCTTCCTGACCCCGCAGGCCGCCTCCCAGTCGGCCCCGATCGCCCGCTGAACCCACCATGGCGCAACTCAATCCCAGAATCCCCCCGGGGCCGCTCGCCGAAAAGTGGCGCAGGCACAAGACGGAGATCAAGCTGGTCAACCCGGCAAACAAGCGGAAGTACGATGTCATCGTCGTCGGAGCGGGGCTTGCGGGGGCCTCGGCGGCCGCCACGCTCGCCGAGCTTGGCTACAAGGTGAGCTGCTTCGTCTTCCACGACAGTCCCCGCCGCGCGCACTCCATCGCCGCACAAGGGGGGATCAACGCCGCCAAGAACTACCAGAACGACGGAGACAGCGTGTACCGGCTTTTCTACGACACGATCAAGGGCGGCGACTACCGCTCCCGCGAGGCCAACGT
>CAZGOX010000534.1:0-1634 GCA_964527955.1 uncultured Opitutaceae bacterium
CGATATGTTGCGCAAAGCTTTGCAACAGCCGTTGAAGCAAATTGCTGAGAATGCTGGTGTAGATGGCGCGGTAGTAGTTGAAGAAGTACGTCGCCATGAAAAGGGTGTTGGTTACAACGCGCTTACCGGCGAGTACGTCGATATGATGAAAGCCGGTATCATCGACCCATTTAAGGTAACCGCTTCTGCCCTGCAGAATGACGCTTCTGTGGCCGCAATGGTGCTGACAACTGAAGTATTGATTTCCGATAAGCCTGAGCCAAAATCACAGCCTATGGGTGGTGGTATGGGCGGGATGGATTACTAGCCGAGCTAAAATAAAAAAACCTGCCACACGGCAGGTTTTTTTATTTGTCACAGTTTCTTGTTAGGCTGCTTCTCGCATACCCTTCATTACTTCAGCAATGGTGGTTTCAGCTTTGCTTGCAAGGGTAGCGGCAGCTTCTAACTCTTTTTTCTCTTGTTCTAATCGGTTAATTGCTAATTGCGCGGCTTTAATAAGCGCGTCCGCTTGACTTACTGTCTTATCAGCTGCTTCTTTTTGCTGGTTTGCTTCAAGAATTTTGGCTTTAGCGCCATCAATAGTTTCCTCTGCTTCTTTCAAGCAGGCGATAACATTAGCAATTTCCGCGGCAATGCGATCTTCCTTCGCGCCGCTCTCCAGTTTTAACTCAGGCCCTGCATGTTCCTCTACTGGCGCTGTTTCCTCAATCTTAGCGTCGGAAGATTTTTCCTCACCTTTTGCCTGGCCTTCAAGAATAGCGCCGATAAGTTCGTCTCCTTCTTCTGCGGGCTTTTCCTCGGTGTTGGTCACTTTTTCCGGAGTAGTCTCTTCAGTGGAGAAAGCTGGCACAGTCTCTTCGGGCATAGGAGGTCGGTCGCCGTTCATATGAAAATCAGATATCACACCAGTTGCTGGAGTGGCCGCAATTTCACTTTCCCCGGTACCATCATCGTCAGTCTTTTTGCCGATTGGGATATTTACCGCGCCTTCAGGCATAGAGTCTAATTTTGACTCCTCAGATTCAGAAGGGGTTGATTCATCAACAACTGGATCCCCAACTCGAGATGTGTCGGTAGTTAGCTGAGAAGCTGGGCCAGTGACATCAAGCGTGTTACGTACTGTCCCTTTTGTCCAGAAGTCACTCGCGTTCTCAGATGGCACTTCAGGTGCTTGTGGCGCGGGTGGCATGGTGCCGGAAAGCGGGAGCGATGGTGTAGTGGCAGTAGCAAAAATACCAGGCTCAGCACGCTTTGATGCTTCAGCTTCCAATTCACTGTCGGCAGAGGCAGGTGTAACATTTGCTTGCAACACAACGCCAGCTTCATCGGTGGATTTTGGTGCAGCACTATCTTTTGGATTGATGAAATTTTTGAGCGTATCACCTAGGCCCATACAAAGAAAATTACCTGATACTTTTCTCTAGTCTATCAGCGCTGAAGCATAAAAGAAAGCACCCGATTTCTCGAGTGCTTTCTTTTATGCTAGACGCTACGTTACTTATTAACCCGCTCTACGTACGTGCCTTCATCGGTATTCACCCGAATAATGTCACCTGTTTTTACAAAGAGGGGGACGGTAATAGTGGCGCCAGTTTCAGCAGGATTATACAAAACGCCGATCGTTTTTAATG
>CAZGOX010000535.1:0-1632 GCA_964527955.1 uncultured Opitutaceae bacterium
ACTCGGACTATTCAAGCAAGGGCACCATGCGTACCCACTTTTTGAACCTGTCCCTTATTGGCCCCCGTGAAGGATGCGATCGGCAACGGTTTCGACACTGTGTCCGTGCGTTCGCCCCAGGATGCGGCGGGCGAGGACGTCTGGCTGCCGGCCTGCGACGAACCCGCGAAGGTGTCCGTCTCCAAACCGGAGCTGGATGTCACGCTGTACAAGCGCACAGTGAAAGGCGTCAGTCCCTGAATTCTGTAATTTGCCGTTTCTCTTGGAGGGCGAAGTGAAGGTCGTGGCTCATGGAGCCGACCAAGGCATCCCCAGGCATTCGTCCGCCGCCCCTCAACCGATGGAGGGTTCAAATTGTCGCCACTGCCGGGAAACATCTGGCGTTGACGACGTTGGATCCAGAAATCCCATTGCCATCGGTCAGAATGGTGCCTTCAATTCTGCGCATTCCAGCCAGTTTCAGCGTGAAA
This sequence comes from uncultured Opitutaceae bacterium, assembly GCA_964527955.1. Lineage (GTDB taxonomy): Bacteria > Verrucomicrobiota > Verrucomicrobiia > Opitutales > Opitutaceae > Palsa-1447. The sequence continues at coordinate 471 of CAZGOX010000535.1, forward strand.
CACAGGAACCCCGCTTTCCCCGGTTTTTTTCATGGAGTCTTCCTGGTGCCGCTACGCGGCAGGGGTACATTGCCAAGGGGTACTGCCGATCCGCATTGGCGGGGTCTTTGGGCCGGCGGATGCATCGCCTTTTGCGCCGCACTCGGGGGATGCGCTTTTGACGTAGTGAGCGTCCCACAGTCTCCGGTGGTTTTTAATGCAACAACCGGCGTCAAAGGTTTTGTGCTGATGCAGGACCTAAAGGTTCATATTGGGACCGGGTTTGCCACAAGGCTAAGGGCCAACACCAGCTGGCACAAGGTGGGCGCGACGGTCTTTGGGGATGTTTACACGACCCAGGACCAGATCGTCACGGTCGAAGCGTCTAACATTTACGAGGCCCAGATCGTGGTCTCCGGCATTCGAAATCTGGTCGGCTTCTACCTACCCGTTGAGCATTCCTATGTCTCCTTGAAGGAACCGCTTCCCCTAACCATCAACCCGAACCCCCGACCCCCATGAAAAGGAACGCACTGCTATATGTTCTGCTAGCCATAGTTGGAGCCGCATTCTCCGGATGTGCCACCGGCCCAAAATTCGGTGAAATAAGCGGAGCATTGCCGCAGCTAAAATCCGACAGCGGCAGGATATATATTTACCGAACGTCCATCCTTGGAACTGCAATTCAGCCCGACGTCAAACTCGACGGTCAGGTCGTCGGCAGCGCCAAGCCGAAGGGGTTCTTTTATGTCGATTGTGCTCCTGGCAGCCACCAGATCAGCTCCTCGACCGAGGTCACGCGTACGCTGTCTTTGACCCTTGATGCGGGACAAGTCCGCTATGTTCGCCTCAACATCTCCATGGGGTTCCTTGTGGGTCACGTTTATCCCGAGCTCGTCGACCCCGACCAGGGCAAGAACGACCTGGCGGAATGCAGCTACATCGGAGCAAAATAGTCCCGCTCGGCTTCTCCGTCACAACTCAGGTCGGTATCCCCATACCACAGTTTTCCATCTCTCGTTTGTCGAGACGCTGAATGCGACCCGAATTACAGAATTCAGGGCCTGCCCCCGTGGTATTGGCCGCAATTGCTAGAGTCCGCCGGGTACCAGCAACGCGAAGGTGATTACGCCGAGGGCCAGCGAGACGATCGCAACCACCCGGCGGGCGGCGGGCGGTTCTC
>CAZGOX010000536.1:0-1623 GCA_964527955.1 uncultured Opitutaceae bacterium
GCCGTTACGGCTCCCTGCCCCTGGAGCGGACGATGATCGATGAATCGTCGGGCAGCACCGGGACTCCGTACAATTGGGTCCGCAGCCGGCGGGAGCGCCTCGAGTCCCAGCGGTTCATCTCCTACTTCGCCAAATACTGCTACGGAACGGAGAGCCGCATCATCATCAACGCCTTCTCGATGGGTGCCTGGGCGACCGGCATCAACATGGGGCAGGCGCTCGAGGCCAACGGTATTGTCAAGAATGTGGGTCCCGACATGGGCAAGATCCTTTCCACCCTAAGGTTTTTCGGGCCGAATTATCCCTACCTGATTCTCGGCTATCCCCCGTTCCTCAAGCACTTCATCGATGTGGCCGAACAGAGCGGGTTCCCTTTCGGCCAATATCGGCTCGACGCGTTGGTCGGCGGCGAGGGCATGTCCGAGGGATTGCGCGACTATCTCCTGAAGCGCTTCGCCCGGGTTTACAGTGGCTATGGCGCCACCGATTTGGAAATCGGCATCGCCGGGGAAACGCCGGTCGCCGTGGCCATTCGGCGGCTGGCGTGGAAAGACCCCAAGGTGAAGTCCGCCCTTTTTGGTCAGGATTCACGCCTGCCGATGCTGTTCCAATACAATCCGCTGATGCACCACATTGAAACCAACGGGAATTCCGAACTCCTGCTGACCATCACCCGCGCCTCGGTCCTCTCGCCGCGGATCCGTTACAATGTGCATGACGAGGGCGGGGTCGCACGATTCGACGAACTGGAGGCCCGGCTCCGTGAATTGGGCTATGACCTGCGCAGCCTGGTGCCGGGAGCCGGACCGATGCTCCGCCTTCCCTTTCTCTGGGTTTATGGCCGCCGCGACAGCACCATCAGCGTGATGGGCGCGAACATCTACCCCGAGGATCTGGAGCAGTGCCTCTATGCCGAACCCGGGTTGGCCCGCATCACCCGCTCGTTTTGTCTGTCGTTGAGCGAACAGGGCGCACAGGTGCGCCCCTGCTTCCTGTTTGAAATCGAAGCCGAGCCGACCGAGGAACTGAGAAATCAATTTGCCACGGCCATGGTCAACCGGCTGGTAGAGTTGAACGCAGATTTTCGGGAGGCGTGGCATGAATACGCCCAGACCCTGCAGCCCGAAATCAAACTCTACCGCATCGGTGAGGGGCCATTTGCGGCGAACTCCGGTCGCATCAAGCAGGCGCGGCTCCTCAAATCAGCGGCGTGAACCCCATCCGCATTCCGCTAGATTCCAGCCCCGATGGGCATTCTTGCCAAAAATCGCCCCCCCCATGAGCAAACTCCCGTCCTCACTCAGACGCATCCTGAAGGCCCTGGCCGCAGCATACGTTCTTGCTCTCGTCGGCTGCGCCTCCTTTCAACGCACTCTCCTTTACCATCCCAGCCATCACCCACCCGGAGCGCTTCTCAAGCCATGGAAGGTAAACGGGGAGGTGCTGGGCTATGCCGTGGAACGCAAGGAACCATCGGCTATCTGGCTCATGCTGCATGGGAATGCCGGCCAGGCCTCCGACCGAGAATATGCTCTGCCCTGCTTCCCGAGTGGGGACACGGTCTACGTGCTCGAATATCCGGGATATGGCACCCGACCAGGCTCCCCGTCGAAAGGATCGATT
>CAZGOX010000537.1:0-1620 GCA_964527955.1 uncultured Opitutaceae bacterium
TCGGTCGATAGCCTCAAGCGGCAGCGGCGTCTCGAGCGGCAAAGACATCTGAAGCATGGCGCCTCTCCCCAGACACGCCACAGAACATAACAAGAACACTATCAAAATCCTCCATTGAAAGTCCAGTGTTTTCAGCCTGGACGATGGCACGCCTGCCATCACATGACCTCAACCCCGCCATGCAATCGCTCGCCCGCCCTCCGACGATTTCACGCGCCGGACGTCGTGCGTTCGGCGCCAAGCGGAGGTACGATGAACAAGGCGGACGAATACTACGTCGGCTTCAACTATTACATCAAGGGCAACGACTTTAAGCTCCAGGCGGGCTATGTCCGCGGCGAGTCGAATGACACGGTTAAGGGCGCGCCTGCCAAGGCGAGCACGGACGGTCTTCGAAGCCAGGTCCAGGTTCAGTTCTAGTCGGCGCTGGTCAAGGTGGGTTTTCGCAAACCGGCTCTCCCTTCGCAAAGGGCGAGCCGGGTCCATCCCGCGTGCGGGAGGTCAAGGGGCGCTGAGATCGCGCAAAGGCCCTCATGCGCAGGCATGGTTGCAAATGAGACAACCGGCGTCGCCCGCTGCGATGCTCCGGAAGCTCTTCGCTGGCTGGGTTTCCGGCCAGATGGGAAGCGCCTCCGTTCATCGTGGGCCCCGAGTTTGACGTCCGCGGGGCTACGTCTGTGGCCCGGGCGAAGGTCGACTTGGCGGCCAGCGCAACGGCAGCAGCCGCGGCATTTGGCATCTCTAAGTAGATCATTTCAGGCGGGGGGATTGACCGTAACCCCAGTGCCCCCAGTCGCTTAAGCCGGGACGTTTACCTTCAATGGGGTTGCCGGACAGGACGGGGGAAGCGCGGCCGGTTCCAATTGCATCATCTAATAGCGGCTATTCACCCCGCTTTTTAGGCGAGTAGCCACTAAGTGGTTTTCAAGGGCCCGCCGGTACACCACTTCACGGGTGTTCGAGCAGCCCTCACCCCTTGCGAAGCGATAACGGCCCTCCTGCAACCCAGGTGGCCGTGCTCGCGCAACCGCACCTCGGAGCCCCCAGTTTCCACCATGCAAACCACCATCAAGATCCTGTGTCTCATCCTTACTGCCGGCACCGCTTGTGCACAATACGCGCCACCGTCTCCGGCGGCGCCCGTGCCGGGCGCGATTGACGACTATCTGGCTGCCTCGGCACCGGCGCTCAAGGGGTGGGACCTCGGCATAAACGAGAGGTTGCGCTATGAGGACAAGTCCGGGGCCGGAACAACGCATGCGGGCAGCAATTTCGACTTCTCGTCTGCTTCGCCGACCACCAACAGCAACGACTATTGGCTCTCGCGCCTCATGCCGAGGATTGGCTTCAAGGGGGACTTGTTCTCGTTCCTGGTCGAGGCGCGATCGAGCTACTCGATAAGCGACGACAGGTACACGGCGACTTCGCCGGGGAAGAACCTGGCGGAGAACGACGGCCCGTTTCAGCTTCAGCAGGCATTCATCACCATTGGAAACCAGAAGAGCTCCCCGGTCACCGTAAAGGTGGGCCGGCAGGAGCTCAACTACGGCGACCAGCGGCTTGTCGGTGCGGCGATGTGGCTCAACATCCCGCACACGTTCGACGCGGTGAAGCTAAGGT
>CAZGOX010000538.1:0-1617 GCA_964527955.1 uncultured Opitutaceae bacterium
GGGTGCCAGCCCGTTGAACTATTTTGCGACGACGTGGTTCGGGTGAAATTGCTTCCTGGGCCGGGCTCAGAGGACTTCCATCGCCACCAGGTCCTGGAACTCCTCCTGAAGATCGGGGTACCGGGTGGTGAGGAATTTCTTGATCTTCGGGTTCTCGAAGAGGCGCTTCACGAAGCGCTGGATTGAGTTCAGGTGTAGGGCATTTTCCCCGAACTGGTCCTGGTAGAGACGACAGTCCCGCTCCAGGACTTCCATCTCCTGCCGCATCCGGGCTTGCTCCTCCTCGGAAATTCCTTTGCCCACGCCGGGGTTCTCCCCTTCGACGAGTTGGTCAGGCGGCGTTCCGACGATCAGGGCCTCCACGTAGGCGCGGCTGAATGTGCCCCCGCTGACCATGAGCTGGGCCATGTCGATCTGGCGGACAGCCTTGACCTTCTTCAAGAGCCGGAGCGCTGGGCCACTGATGGGCTTGTCCTTGAGGTACTCGACCGCCTCGGGGTGGATGCCGTCCAACAAGTTCAGCCCCGCCTTAACGTTGGACGGTTTGATCCCGAGCGCACGGGCGATCTGTTCAGGCGTCACACCCTGGGCGATGGCACGCTTGACCATCGCGTGCTCTTGGATAGTGTTCAGGTAGTTCGTCTTGTCGTTGTAAGTGAAGGCATCCTCCTCGGTGGCCACGATGCAGAGCACTTCCGTCACCCCGGATTCACGGAGAACAACCAGTCGGAGGTGGCCATCGAGCAGGATGTATTTCCCCGCGGCCCCGCGCTGGGGATAGACCACCAAGGGTTCGATGATGCCGACCTCCTTGATCGAGGTTCGGATCGTGTTGAGCTTGCCGAAGGCATTGTCGCCTGTCGCCGGCTGCCGGATGGGCAGGATGGAGTCCAGCGGCAACAGCCGGGCCTCGGGTTCGAAGACACTGCGGATTTTGGTTTTCATGCGGATTTTTTGGCCCGGTCAGCCAGAAACTTTGGCATCGTTTGCAGTCCCTCGGCCCGGAGCAGGTTGACGAAGTCCTCGTCACCCCTGAGGACCTTGAAGGCTGCGGCAAGGGAGAGCAGCTTGGCCTCGCACAGTTTGGCCTTTCGCACCATGATCTTCTGCCGCTGGGTTTCCTGCCGGTAGGCCAGGATGACCCCCTCCGCGGTGTTGCGGGCTCCCCTGCTGTTCCTGCGGTTGTCGGTGTGCTTTCCGAAATACTTTCTCTGATCGATCAGGCGCTTGAACGCAGTCAGCGTTCGTTGTTTGAGCTCCTTTTTCTCGTAGGCCACCATCAAGATTTGCTGCGACTCTTCATCCGACAAGCCGGCAATCTGGGCGGCGATGGTCACCGGCAGCCGGCCAAAAAGCACGGCCTGCAAAAGGCGTTCCTCCCCGGTCTTGAGGAGGGTTAGAATGGTTCTGATGTAGCTCTCGGACAGACCGGTGTTGCGGGCGATCTCCGCGCGGTCCTGACCGTGGTCCTTCATCCATTGGATCGTTTTGATCTGGTCGAGGGCTCGGACCCGGCGCCGCGCGATGTTTTCGACCAGGCTGGCGATCAGACCGTCCGTGGTGGAGTACCCGCGGACGAACGCGGGGATTTCAGTTTCACCCAATTTCTTGAAAGCC
>CAZGOX010000539.1:0-1615 GCA_964527955.1 uncultured Opitutaceae bacterium
TTTAGGCCGTCGAACTTAGGCTCGGGAAGGACGGATTGCTTGAAGACGAGGTAGCCTTCGCGCAGGAAATGTTGGACTTGGTCGGTCGAGAGGCGGCCGCTACGGGCTGGGTGAATTGTATCAGACATGGCGGCAATTGGTTTGGAGGAGCATCATGAATATAACTCAAAATATCTGACGTGACTTGCCATATGATGACGTTTATGTGTGCTTAAATGATACCATCCGTCGCAACAAGGCTGTTACTTAGGCGCATCTTGGCGCCAGGCGAGTATGGACACGTGGCGCGCCCGCGGCTCACACGGCGACGCACGTTGCAGGCGCACTCGCACGATTTTGCCGAGATCTTCTGGGTAAATGAAGGTCGGGGCTGGCATCTTATAAACGGACGTCGAGAGCGGCTGCAGCTCGGCGACCTGTGGTGCATCCGGCCGGAGGACGTGCACCAACTCATCCCGGTCGGGACGCAGCCGCTGGCGATTACCAACATCGCGTTTCCAGCGGAAGTATTGGAGTGGCTGCGAGAGCGGTATTTTGTCGGTGAGGCGCGGTGGTTTTGGCTGCCTGCCGCGGCTCGCGGGCCGGTCGAGGTGGACGCCGTGCGCCTTCATTCTCTGAATGCCGCGGCGGACGGGCTGGCTGTTGCGCCGCGCGACCGGCTGCACTTCGAGCACTTCCTGCTTGGGGTGTTCGCGGAGCTGAGCGGTCCGCCCGATGAGCTCGGCCTTGAGGGCGCGCCGGACTGGCTGGGGGAGGCGTGCCAGCGGATGTTCGAGCCAGAGCCGCTGCGGGAGGGGGTGGCGGCGTTCTTCCGGGTGGCAGGGCGTTCGCCAGAGCATGTTGCGCGCGTGACGAGGGCGACACTGGGAATGACGCCGAGCGAATACGTGAACCGCCGACGCATTGCGCAGGCGGCATTTCAGCTACGAATGACGGCGCGGCCCGTGACGGAGATCGCGTTCGACGTGGGTTACGAGAACTTGAGCCACTTCTTCCATGTGTTTCGCCGATTGCAGGGAACAAGCCCGCGCAGCTACCGGGCGCGTCTGGCCGCGACGTAGGCAGGTCACAGTCTTGTGTAAAGGATCTATTCTGACAGTTTGCGGAATTTGCGAACGCCTTGAAACGCGTTGCTGCTTCTGATTCCCCATGCGCGCCCGCTTCCTCGCATTTTGTGGTGTTAGTGTATGTCAACACTTGCGACGTCTTAGGCTCGCAAATGCGAGCAAACGTCTGCGGTTGATTGCAAACAGCATTGACGTCGCTGCTCTACACGAACAACGCGTGTGCCCGGCGGAGGGGTCAACTGATTGCCCTCCCTTTTCAAACATCGGCCTTTGAGACTTCTAGAATCGGAGCAAAGCGCAGCAAATTCGGCGAGCGTCCGGGCAGACACGCGTTATTTGGGGACAAGCGTGCCAATCACAATTCCCGAGGGAGAGGTGTCACATCGATACACTCTTTGGATAGCTTTCTGAAACTGATCGGGCGAAGCGTTGGGAATATCCGTGAAGGTCTGGGGATTGCGGTCAGTGACAGGAAACCAGCTACTCTGCACTTGGACCATTATACGATGTCCACGGCGAAACGTGTGATCGACATCGGGCATGGAGAA
>CAZGOX010000540.1:0-1603 GCA_964527955.1 uncultured Opitutaceae bacterium
ACGGCACCGGCGGCGCCGCGCAGTTCAATCTCCCCCGCGGCGTGGCGGTGGATGGTGCCGGCAATGTCTACGTGGCCGACCAAAGCAACTCGGCGATCCGGAAGATTTCGGCTGGCGGCGTGGTCACAACGCTGGCGGGTTCGCCCTGGAATGACATCTCCTACTCAATGGTCGGCATCAGGGGAAGCACGGATGGTCCGGGCTCCTTGGCGCTTTTTAGCAATCCGGGAGGCGTGGCGGTGGATGCCGGCGGGAACCTTTTCGTCACGGATACCGGAAACAGCACGATCCGACGGATTTCCCCCAGCGGCGTGGTGACGACGTTGGCGGGAATCCCGGGATTGGAAGGCTCGGCCGATGGAACCGGGCCGGCCGCGCAGTTCACGGGTGTCTTCGGGATCGCCGTCGATGCGAAAGGCACCCTGTACGTGTCTGACGGTGGTACGATCCGAAACGGGCACCCCACGGCACCCCAAGCTCCAGCCACGGTGACCCTCGGTGGCCTTTACCAGAACTATGACGGCACCCCCAAGCACGTGTCGGTGACGACGGACCCCGCAGGCCTCGCCACGGTTGTCTTGTACGACAATGTCTACCCGGCGGGGCAGAGCTTGGCCGCACCTTCTAGCGTGGGAAGCTACCCCGTCTATGTGGTGATCACCGATCCAGGCTATTCCGGATACGCCATCGGAACGATTACGATCGGGCCCGGGCTGTCCGCGCAGACGTCGTTCACGGTCCAGACAAGCAGCCCAGGCGGCAGCTTTCTTAGAAGCATTGCAACGGGTCCCGCAGGCCTGGTCTCCGTGGGAGACTCGGGTGCGATCCTCACCTCTGGAGACGGAGTCACGTGGACCCGCCGCGCATCGGGGACGACCAACTCCCTCTATGGGGTGGCCTTTGGCGGGGGCCAATATGTCGCCGTCGGCGAAAATGGTTGTGTTCTCCTTTCCTCGGACGGTGCTGCCTGGTCGGGTGTCGCGCGGCTGGCGACGGCTGCGCGGCTCAACAATGTGATTTACGCGGCGGGCCAATTCGTCGCCGTGGGTGATGGGGGCGCGATCATCAGCTCGCCGGACGGCCGAACCTGGACGGCCAGCCGTTCCGGCGTTACGGGATGGCTCCGCGGACTGGCCTACACGAAGGAGACGGACGCCTGGTGGTTCGTCGGCATGGGAACGGTCGAGGGCTCGATTCCGGCAAGGTTTGTCGCCGCAGGCCAGGGGGGTGCCGTAATCACGTCCACGGACGGGGTGAACTGGGGGCCCCTTTCGGAGGAATTCGCCATCGATCAATCCTCCGGAAAGGACATTGAGGCGCTGGTTGCCAACAAGAACTCCTATTTCAGCGCGATCAATGGGGATGGTACCCTTCTCACTGAAGCTGACGACGAGGGCAGCCCGCCGTTCGGGTACGCATTGTATGCGGATTCTAGCGTAGCCTCGTCGCTGCCGGGGATTCAATTCAGCGGCCTTATTGAGGGACCCAACGGGCCCTACATGACGGGTGAGAACGGCACCATAGAGACAAATCCATACGATATCGGTCTGTGGGTGGAGCTTCCAACGGGGACGACCGCGAACCTGGTGGGCGGCGTCTTTGT
>CAZGOX010000541.1:0-1601 GCA_964527955.1 uncultured Opitutaceae bacterium
TGGACCCTGGCGCGCCTCCTCAGGCTTTTTCCGGCGCTTCCTTCCGCTGCGCCCATCCGCGCCGCACTGGATGGAAGTCTCACCAAGGACCACTTAGCCCTCGAGCTGACTTACTTCCAGGCCCCTGGACGGGGCTCGTTTGAGCGTCCCTATGGGTGGGGATGGCTGCTCGCTCTCGCTGCCGAATTACGTGCGGGATGCGATCCCCACTCGCTACGCTGGTCGCGGGCAATCCATCCGCTCGAGGAATTCATCGCGGAAGCCTTCTGCAACTACCTTCCGCGGCTTCCGTACCCGGTCCGGACCGGTGTGCATTCCAATACCGCCTTTGGCCTGACGTTGGCGCTCGACTACGCGCGAACGGCGGCCCACCGGCGCCTGGAGGCGGTTATTGTCTCGCGGAGCCGCGACTTCTATGGCTCCGATGCCAACGCGCCGGTCGCTTGGGAACCTGGTGGCGAGGACTTCCTGTCTCCCTCGCTTGCCGAGGCCGACCTCATGACCCGGGTGCTTCCCGCCGCGGAGTTTCGGCGATGGCTAGCGCGGTTCCTGCCGCACCTGGCTCGTGGCGAGCCTGCCGCCCTCATGTTGCCGCCGCGGGTCCTTGACCGCCGCGATCCGAAGCAGGTTCATCTCGACGGCCTTTGCCTCAGCCGGGCTTGGGCCCTTTACCGCATCGCCTCGGGGATGCCCCTGAACGAGAGGGTCCGAGCAGCCGCGGGACGCCACAGGCGGGCCGGACTGGCGCGGGTCTCAAGCGGCGACTACGCCGGAGAACACTGGCTCGCGACATTTGCGGTCTACCTGCTCGCAAATGGGTCGCGACCCTGCGAGGGATCCGCCCTTTAGCGCCGTGGAGGTCCGTCTCTCCTCGCCTAGGCTGTCGCCTCGTTCCAACTTGCGGTCACAGTAGTTTGGGCGCAATCCGCCCTGCAGGCTGCCTCCCGCCAAGCTCCGACAATGCTTTGAGCGTTGGCGTCCCCACGGGGATTCGAACCCCGGTATCGACCGCTCCTAGTGGTCAACAGCGGCTTGAATTGGCCGGCAAAGGATCGCCTATCTCGGCGACAGCGGCGGATATCTGAACCGTCCTTGCGTCTATTCTTGCCGTTGGGTTCTCGCTGAGGCCGCTTCGGTCCTTTATCACCGAATCCATGTATGGTTTTTCGGTTTCGCTATCCCGCCTCGATTGAGGCGACAATGCGTGGTTGCCAGGAACCGCGCGCGGCCGAGAAGAACCTCGGGTGTCCTCGATGCGGTCTCCGGAACTCGCGGTGCCGGTCCATTCGGGCGACCGCGATACGTTTCCCAACCGCTCACTGTGCGGGGCGTGAAATTGAGATGTGTGGCGAATTCGGGAGTAGCTTATTGGCATCCTAGTTGTTCAAATCGCGCACGATCTTCTTAACGGGCCGTGACGCTGCCACACTTGCGGGCTGTCGCGATTGAAATTAGAGGGCAATTCCAAGAACAGCTCCAATGGCGCAATTTCATGACAGGATGCTGCACCGACTTCAGAAGGAGTCATTCGGCTATTTTACCCGCCAATTCAATCCATCCAACGGATTGGTGCAGGACAAGACGGAGGGACAATCCCCTTC
>CAZGOX010000542.1:0-1594 GCA_964527955.1 uncultured Opitutaceae bacterium
GCCTTTGATGGCCCGGACGGAAGGGTGTCCCTTGCGCAGCTCTTCGACGGCAAGAGCCAGCTCGTCGTCTACCATTTCATGTTCGGCCCGGATGACGACTTAGGGTGCCCGCACTGCTCCTTCTGGGCCGACCATTTCGAGGGCGCGCGCCTGCACCTGCCGCACAGGGACACGACGCTCGCCGTAGTCTCGCGGGCCCCGCTCAGGAAGCTGGAGCGTTTCAAGCGGAGGATGGGCTGGAGTTTCAATTGGGTCTCGTCGGGGCGAAACGAGTTCAACTACGACTTTGGGGCGTCGTTCAGGCCGGAGGACGTCCGAAGCGGGAACATATTCTACAACTATGCCAAGTCCGACATACCCAGCGAGGACCGGGAGGGCATCAGCGCATTCTACAAGGACGGAACCGGCGCGGTGTTTCACACCTATTCGACCTATGCGCGGGGAATCGACCTTGTGAACACGACCTACACCTTTCTAGACCTGACCGCCAAGGGGCGCGACGAGGATCCGCAGATGGCCCAGGACTGGGTTCGGTACCACGACAAGTACCCGAAGAAGAAGCGATGAGAGCAGGGTTCCCCGGCAACAGGGTCCTTCATGCGGCGCCAAAGTTCGCGCATGCGTTTGGGGGTCCCAGCCGCGTACTCGACTGAGTATCAGAGTGTCGAACCTTCTCGGACACGCTCATCGTGCCCTGGGAGCCCGTTGACGAGTAGCCTGTGGGGCTTGTCTCGATCTTGGGAACGCCTCATCCCATTTTCGATTGGAATTCGAACATGGGAATTCAACCGGGATATCATAGGTCGTTAAAGATCAGTATCTTGGAATCCGCCTTGGGGCATGGAACGCCCCCTGCTATTCACGGCGCATGGGCGTCGGCAAATGGCGCCCAGAATTTCGCAACGTCTGATTCCCATCATCCAAATCCCATGCGCCTAACCCTCATTGCCCTTCCGCTCGCCCTCGCGCTTCCGATGGCGGCCCAGTCGCCGATGTTCCGCGGCAACGCCGCCCACACGGGCGTCTTTGCCGCGCCAGCCAAGCCGATCCAGGGCAAGGTCGCCTGGTCCGTCGAGACCCTGAACTGGGACTTCTACCAGAAGCTTGAGGACATGGACGGCGGCTTTGTCTGGCCCACGACGCCCGCCGTCGTGAACGGCCGGATCTACTTTTGCGCCGGGCCGCTCTTCATCGTGGTCGATGAGACGGGCAAGGAGGCCTATCGCGTGAACCTTGGCGGCCGCACTCTCGCAAGTCCAGCAGTGGCCGGCGACCTCGCGTTTGTCCCGACCGACCAGGGTGTCCTTCTGGCCCTGGACACCAAGGACGGGCGGGTCCGCTGGAGCGCGACCATCGGCACGAAGACTTTTCTTGCCCAGGTGGACAACTGGGACGCCTACCAGTCCTCCCCCGCGGTGGCCGACGGCGTGGTGTACGTGGGCAGCTCCGATGGCCGGGTGTACGCGGTTTCGGCAACCGACGGGAAGGAGAGGTGGCACTTTCAGACCAACCATGTGGTCCGCGCGACCCCGGCCGTGTCCGGCGGCCGCGTGTTCTGCGGCAGCTTCGACGGCAAGGTCTATGCCCTGGACGC
>CAZGOX010000543.1:0-1589 GCA_964527955.1 uncultured Opitutaceae bacterium
TCGTAGCTGAGGAAACGGGCCGCTTGTGTGCGACCATGGGTGATCAACGTCTTGGCGTCCGACAATTCCAGTTTGAGGTCCTCGCGCAGGAACGTCGCAAGACTTTGCTTGATCTGTTCAGCCTCAGCCTTGGGTCCGGTGAACCCCAACAAATGATCGTCAGCGTATCGGATATAGCGCAACCTCCGATATCCCGGGTCGGCGGGATCGATACTTGGGATGGTGCGCTGCCGCTGGTGCAGGTCATGCACCGCAGCCCGATCGCCGCGGGCGCGGGCCCGGCCGATGGCCGCCGTGATGCGTCCATGGGCCCGGCTGCGCGCCCGTCTCGACCCGCGGGTGTGCCGCGGGATGAGGGTCTGTTCGACGAACTTGTCCAGGCGGTCGAGGTAGATGTTGGACAAAACGGGTGACGCGACCCCGCCTTGCGGTACCCCGCTGAGGGTCGCGTTCCATGTCCAGTCCTCCAGGTACCCCGCTTTCAGCATTCCTCCGATCAGCCGCAGGAACCGGCCATCGTGGACCTTCTCCGCCAGGATCGAGAGCATGACCGAATGGTCGAGGCTCCCAAAACAGTCGGCGATGTCGGCCTCGATGAACCAGGTCGTCCCGGTCCAGGTGCACGCCACCTCACTCAACGCGGTGTGGCATCCCCGACCGGGACGGAAACCGTGGGAACGGCCGGAGAACGTCGGTTCGTAGTATGCCTCGAGAAGCAGGCGCACCACCTCACCAACGATCTTGTCTGACCATGACGGGAGTCCCAACGGCCTGCGCCCACCATTCCTCTTCGGTATGTGGACGCGTCGGACCGGCCGGAAGCGGTAGCGTTCGTGACGCATCGCCTCGATGATTCTCTGGATCCTCGTCAAGCTCATGCCGTCGACGGTCTCTCCGTCCGCCCCTGGTGTCATCGCCCCCTTGTTGGAGTAGATGCGACCGTAGGCGAGCAGGTACAGCCGAGGGTTGAACAACTGCCGGTACAACTCGTCGAGCGGCAGGCCACGCCTACCGCGCTCACGCAGGACACTCAGAACCGTTTCGGCGTTCTGCATTCCGCATACCTCCCGACTGCCGTGTGTCCGTTCACCTGTGTCCCTTCGCCCTGCGAACGGGTTTCCCGTTCTCCTCGGCAGGTCGCTACTCCTGCGACTACTATGGACACTCCGTCGCCCTAGGACTCGCGTCCCACAGGCGATCCCGCGTTCGTCCTTGTCATACGTAACAGCGTGACGTAGGCGCCCCACTCATTCCCTTGAATGTCCTCACTGGACATCGCTCCCACCCCGAAGAGTGCCCAGAGACAACCAACAGAATCTGGGCAGAGTGGGTACCGGTTTCAGATGTCTTTCCGGTTGGCGTAAAGTCGCGCCCGCCGGGAATTGGGGTTCAGGCAGTCTAGCTTTCGCCATATCACGCGGATCCCCCGACGCGCCCCTCCTGACACCTGGAGCGACCGTCGGTTTGCTGGCATGCTTTGGTCCCCTTCCGCTTTCGCTTCCAGGTGAGCCATCGGATCCAGGAATACCTCTCCGAATTCCTCCCAACTTGACTGGGGATATGACAAGGCGCCTCGCGGCGCACTGGTT
>CAZGOX010000544.1:0-1570 GCA_964527955.1 uncultured Opitutaceae bacterium
GCCGTATGCAATGTCGGCTGCGCGAACGCCATGCGCATGGAGTTCAGCCCCAACGGGCCCGTCAACACGCCCGAGTTCGGCACCGTGAAGGACCCTGTCGAATGCCAGGCCCTGTACGAGATGGACGGGGTCCAGCATGTGGTGAAGGGCGTCAAGTACCCTGCGGTGATGGGCGTCGGCGGGTGGAACGATCCCCGGGTGGCCGCATGGGAGCCGGGCAAGTTCGTCGCGGCCGTGCAGAACGCGAGCGCGTCCGGCAGGCCCGTCCTGATGAAGATCAATTACGACGACGGCCACTTCACCGAGGACAAGTCCGTCACCTTCAAAAACTTCGCCGGGCAGGACGCCTTCCTTCTCTGGCAGGCCGGCGACAAGGGCTTCCAGCCTGCGAACTGACCTCATCAGGCAGAAACGGGTTTGGGCTGAACAATTCAAGATTCGGACGGGCGGCCCGCCTGTCCGGGCACTACGAATGGCTCCAATGTCTTGGGGTAGGGCGAAGTCGCCGCGACGAGCCGCGATGCACCTGGTCTGTTGTAGGTCAGCGAGCTTGCTCGCGCCTCCCTGAGCGCGAGCAAGCTCGCTGACCTACGACAGAGAAATGGCCGCGCGGCGGTGCGTGACCGGGTTGCACAATCCATCTGAGGGCGGCTCGTCGGGACGACTTCGCCCTACCTTTCAGACCAAGGCACTCCTTTCAAAGCGGCTTGGCCGATTGCAGGATCTGCTCGAAGCGGGGGTCGCTCTTGAGCCGCGCCCAGACCGGATCGTAGCGGTAGGCGTTGGGACCATCGCCGCTGGGATTGTCCATGATTTCCCGCAGGACTGCGAACGCCTCGTCATTTCGCCCGGCGACCACAAGCACACTTGCGTAGGTCTCCCTCATATTGATGCCGTCATAGGCATCATGCGCCATCTCGTCGTCGAGGGCGCTCTTCGCATCCCGGACGGCATCGTCCCCACGTCCCGCCACCGCCTCCGCCTCTGCAATGCCCATCCGGGCCCAGAACTCCTGTCTGGGCCTCCACTTTCTCTGGTGGTAGAGTTTGATCGCCTTGTCGGCGAACTGGCGGGCCTCGTCCTTGCGGCCGAGCAACCACGCAACCTGGGCTCGCGCCAGATCGACGGGATCCGAGTCGCTTCCGGCCAGGCCCGAGGCCCAAGTCAACGGGGTGTTGGCCAGGGCTGCCGCCGCTGCGGCTACATCGCCCCTGATCATGGCGAGGTAAAAGCCCTTCATGGGAAGATTCGGATTGTCCGGCAACGCCTCGAGCGCGCGGCTAAAGGCCTGCCGGTCACTGTCGACTTCGAACTGGGCAACGATCCGGAAGAACTCCAGGTCCGAGGTCTTGGAGTGAAGCGGGTTGTACCGGTTGACCAGTTCGACCACCTGCGGAAACCGCCGCAGGTTGACCACCGTCTCGATGAGCGTGGTGATGATGAAGTTGTCGTTGGGAGTCAGATCAGCGGCCCGCTGGAAGCGCTGAAGCGCCTCCTGCAGCCGGCCGAGCCTCCGATAGCACGTGCCGATCCTGTGCTGCAGCTCCCCGTCGCTCGGCATGTCCTTCTC
>CAZGOX010000545.1:0-1569 GCA_964527955.1 uncultured Opitutaceae bacterium
GACCTCGCCGTCCAAAATAAACTTACCGTTCCACTGCCTGCTGAGGGAGGAATTCACAACTTCCAGAGTAGCCGTGCCCGGCCACTTGTATGGGCTTCGCGCAATGTAAACCTGCCACTGTTGTTGTTTCAAATCTCGAAGTCCCGCATCGAGTGTTTCGCCGCGCAAGAGCGATGACGTAGCGACGAGTGAGACCTTTCCTGCTTTATGAACTAAATGCGGAATTCTCTTAAAGAAACCTACGACATAATCGGCTTTACCGTGCCAAGGCGGCATGAGCCTCTGAAGAAGCGACATGTAGTCAGCCCCTACCCATTCGCTTGCAAGCGTTCCGCCCATAAAAGGAGGATTGCCCACCAGACCATCGAACCCGCCGCGGGCAAACACCTCGGGAAACTCTACCGGCCAATGAAACGTCAGGCGTCCCCGCAGACTCTCGCGGGCGTGGGCGGAGAGTTGGTTGCTGGTTAACCCCGCTTCGCTTCCGCCCCCGTTAGACTTTGGCGGAACGAGCAGCCTCGGCGCGGCCTGCATTTGAGGACTGCCGGAAGCGTCGGCATCGCGCTTCATCAGCAGTTGCACCTTCTCCGCTTCAATGGCGCGTTCGTCTTCATATGCGTCGCCGTCGAGACCGCGCAGCTCAAAGGCGATGAGGCAGTCGGCAATGCCTTTCACTTTGGCGGTGGCAACTTCGGCTTCGGCGTGCAGGCGGTTCTTGGTTTCAATTTGGGTGTGGTCGTTGGATGGAAGGTCTTCGAGGGCGCGGCGTTTGGCGGAGGCTTCGTCCACGTAGCGGAAAAGGTTGGCGGTGGCAAAGGTGACCTGCCGGTCCCCGGGGCGGAGGCTGAAGTTCTCGATCTGCTGGACGGAACTGACGCCGAGCAGGGAATCGCCGCACTTGAGCGCGTGATCCAGGAAAGTAAATGGCCGGTCGCGATGCAGGGTAATGAGCCAAAGCGAGAGTTTGGCCATCTCCACGGCCATCGGATTGATATCCACACCGTAGAGAGAGCGGTCCGCCACGTAGCGCCGGGCGATGGCGAGCCGCTCGGCGGGGTCGGTTGGAATTAGGCGTTCGGCGGGGTCGCCAGCGGAGAAGTCGCCTTCCGGCGTCGCGAGGAATTTACCCGGATTGGCTTGCTCTGCGTTCTCCCAAGCCTCGACGAGCCGCTCGCCGAGGAAGCGGCCCGTTTGCACGAGGAAGGCGCCCGACCCCATCGTCATGTCGCAGACTTTAAGCGCGAGAATCTCGCGGGGAGATTTGAGTTTCCAGTCAGCCTCCGGCATGCCTTCCGCCGGACCCGTGTAAATAATTGGCTCAAGTGTGTGCAGGACGATGGGTTCGGTAAGGCTGCGCGGGGTGTAGTGTGTGCCGGTACTGCGGCGGTCGCTGCCGGCGGTGACGTACACGCTGCCCGCGGCGATGACCACGAGTCGACCGAAGTCATCTTCGCGCAGGAGCGCCGCGAAGGGGCGGACACGCTTGGCGAGAAGCGGGTCCTGGCCACAGGCGATCCGGAGGGGATGGTCGTCTGTCAGTTCCGGGTTCTCCAGCGCCTTTCTCAGCGT
>CAZGOX010000546.1:0-1567 GCA_964527955.1 uncultured Opitutaceae bacterium
CGCGCTGACCTGGCGGCGGCGCCAGACCAGGTACCAGCCGAGCATGATGGCGGCGAACACCGCGCCGTAGAAGGCCGGCTCCGGGGCCGCCGAGACGACAAACGCCTCGCCGTTCACCCCCACGAGATCGATGCCGCCTGGGTCCGGAGAGTAATCGGTCGTGGTAGTCGGATAGTAGGTCGAGTTTTGGTAATTGGTGCCGCCCAAGTTCGCCAGGGTTGTGGTGTCGTCGGCGGCCATCACGGAATACCCGTAGATCGTGAGGCCGCTGGCGATTTGGGCGTTGGTGATGCCGAAATCGCTCAGCGTGAACACGACGCCTCCCACGCCCTGGCTCGCGGTTTCGCTGTTGGCATTCCAGTTGTCGTTCAGGTTGTTTCCCTGCCCGGAATCGTACCGAAAGAGCGTGTAGTTGAACGTGGCGACAGGATTGGTGGTGCCGTAACTCGTGGACGTTTCCGACAGGGCCTTGAGCCCGCTGATGCTCGAATTCGTATAGATCGGGTTGCCGTTCGCGTCATAGCCCATGATCAGGGCGATGTTGAACGCGTCGTGCGCATTGACCACGCCCCGGTCGAACACGGCGAGTGCCAGGGAGGAGGTGGCCGAAATTCCCGAACTCGTGGTCTGGCCGCCGGTGGTGCCCGTGGTTCCAAACTCAAAGTCGATGCGCTCCACGTTGCTCTGGTTTGGCGTCGAGCTGCCGTTGTTGTTTACGAACAGGTTGTCCGAGCCCACGTAAAGGTTGTTCCCCAGGAGCACGTTGTTTGCATTGGTGTTGTAGGCCGCCTTGAGCGACGTCGAGCTGCTCCCGGAGGCATACCAAACGGAGAAACCGTTCTCGTTGGCATCCGTGTCGGACCCGCTGCCCGAGGCGGCAGTGTTGCGGCGAACGATCGCAGCGGTCGAATTGTCGGGGTTCGAGGCGCTGTAGTTGTAGAGGTGCCCCGTTGCATCCGTGAAGCTCGTGACCTCCAGGTCGTTGTTGGTCGCCGCGAATGTGGCGCTGGAACTGCCCGAACTGACGGTCCCGGTCTGGTAGGTGCCGCCGCTCTCGGTCGCGAGGGTTGTGGTCAGCGACGCGATTCCCGACTGCGCGCGCGCGTCCACCGAGGCGGCCAGGAGGACTGCGACGGCGGCAAACGTACGGACGGAATTCAGGTTGGCTGGGGGCACGTGCAGTGGGCCGGACTCAGATTGGTTAAGCCCGTGCCCGGACTTAAGCGTCACTATTGCCACAACTCAACCGGCGTCCTATGGGTATTCTTGCGTAGTGTGGAGGCGTTTTGGTGGATTCCCGGGGAGAAATTGGATTATGTGCCGGATGGTTCCGATGGGTAGTGATCCCGTCGCCCAGACCCACCGGCCTTCATGAACCTCTTCCATCCTCCCTGGTCCCGCTTCCCGAACCCGGGCGGGGACAGACCTTTGCTGAGCCATAGGTCATGGCTCATCGTGGGGTTTGCCTGCCTGGCTCTCGCCGCCCTTGGTGCGGGGCTGCTCGGGCCGGGACTTGTCCGGGGGTTTCGGCAAAGGACGCTTCGGATGGCGCAGGACGACATGCGCC
>CAZGOX010000547.1:0-1566 GCA_964527955.1 uncultured Opitutaceae bacterium
GCTCAAGTTCTGATCTGGCTGCGTGCGCCCGCAAACGCTTGCGACAAGCGCGACTGGCCAGGGAGGTCCGGCGCGACTCCCGCGGGTCCCACTACCTTTCGGTCAGAACGCCGCGAGGCCTAACGGCCCGCGTCCGGATCCAGTCAGCGAACGCGATGAGGGCCAGCCAAGGAACCAGCACGACCGCCAGCACAAGGAGCGTGAGCAAGGAGGGTTTCATCGGGGCGAGTCTCAACACAATATCGGCACATACAGCGTCAAGCTTGGGCAAATACGTACCGCCAGTATCGCCTGACCTCGGCACGAGTGGCGCCACGCATGCGGGACCGCGCGACGTGCGGGGAGGAGTCGGAGGCGGCGATCCCCGCGTGCCCCGAACCCCGGCGGTGCGCCAATTCTACACAACATGCCCTATACAGGGCGTTTAAGTCAGGCTCGTCCAGGCCCGCGCGGTGTTAAAGCCGCATCGCCCGGCATTGTTGCCTTTGCCTTCTGCGGCGCGGTCCCTATTGCTCACGGATCGCCCTCCCCGGTTTCATCCCCGTCTCCACGATCGCGCTCACCCCAAGCTCCACATGAAGATCTCCCTTGTCGGCATCACCGGCGTTCCGCTTGGAACCCACAGGGTCAAGGACCCCCGCATGGACCAGGCCGACAAGCTGGTCAAGGCCGACAAGAAGGTCTACGCCCACGCGGAGGTCGTCGGTGAGGGCGAGGCCCTGACGGCCGATGCGATTGTGGCTTCGCCGGAGGGCCGCCTCGAGCTGATCATAAGGGACCTCGAGCTAGCGGAGACCCGCCTGGAGCGGAGCCCGACGGATGCGGAGAAGGCCGTGTTCCAGAAGATAAAGGCGTGCCTGGAGGCCGAGCAGGTGGTCTCAAAGGCCGGGCTGACACCGGAAGAATCGGTGGCGGCGGACGCGCACGCCTTCTTCACGACAAAGCCGATTGTCGTCGCGGAGGCCGATGACGTGGGGAGGTTTGACGACTTCCTGGCCCGCGTCGTGGGCGAGGCCGGCTACATCAGCTTCCTGACCGTGGGAGGCTCGGAAAACCGGGCGTGGCTGATCCGGAAGGGCTCGACGGCGGCCGAGGCGGGCGGGGCGATCCACACCGACATCCACAAGGGATTCATTCGGGCCGAGATCATAGGCTTTGCCGACTTCGTCGCCGCCGGCGGCGAGACCCAGGCGAAGCATGCGAATAAGCTTCGGGTGGAGACCAAGACCTACGTGATGCAGGACTACGACCTGGTGAATTTCCGCTTCAACAAGTGAGCTTCCACCCCGGTTCGGAAAGGCGCCAAGGCCGGCAGGGGGGAAGCACGGATCGCGGCACGACTCCCCCGGGGCAGCGGGACTCCTGGGTCGGAGGGCCGCCCGATCGCGTGCCTTCCCGAGATGCTGGGCTAGCAACAAATTGGTACGCAATAAGATAAACTATGCCTCGGATTGGCAATTCCGCCATTACTTCCGCTAAATTATAGTGCAAGAATCGCGCTACGTAGTCGCCCCTATTGGCTTCCCGCCCGTTTCGTCCGATAAATATCTTATTAGCAAGACTATG
>CAZGOX010000548.1:0-1564 GCA_964527955.1 uncultured Opitutaceae bacterium
GTGTTTTTGTGCGGCTGCGTTCTTCTGGCGGCGCATCCGGCATGGACCCAGTCCCAGCCCCAGCCCAAGCTGGGGGCGCAGCCTTTGAAATTTGTCAGGAATAATGTCAACTACCAGGTCGTGACCTTTGATGACCTGTATTTTAATTACCTGCCCCCGGTGGATGTTGAGCATCCCGACGGCAATGTCACCAAAGGGACCAAGAAGCCCATGCCCATCCCGGGGCAGATCCAGTCCCTCAACAATCAAAAGGTGGCCATCAGGGGTTTTGTCATCCCATTGGCGAACAGCGACGGCCAAAACACCAAGGAATTCCTGTTTGCCGACCAGCTGGTGTCCTGCCTGTTTTGCGCCATGTTGGGCTACGATCAGTGGATGGTGGGGGACACGGTGGACCCCAAAGGTTTTGATATCAAAGACGATCAGTTTGAAGAACCGATCGTTATTTACGGCACTCTCGATGTCGGCCCCAAATTTGAGGACGGCGAATTTGCCGGGATCTACCGCATCAAGGCGGACGGATGGGAGCCGGAAAAAAAGAAATTTCTGGGAATTTTTTAGCTGAAGGATAGAATTGATCCAATGAAAAGATCGCTGTCATCATTCTTACTTGTTTGTTTTGTCCTTTGGGTTTTGCCTTTAGGATTTTATATTAAACCGTCTTTGCAGAAGCTTGCCTGCGACGGCCAACGGGCCATTTGCATGTGCCATGCCTTTGTTTTTAAGACTTCCGATCAAGCCATGGAGCCGGGCATTGCGCTGAAACCCGGGGCATCAACCAATAAAGAAAATGCTTCAGGGGGCACAAGCAATAATTATATTTCACTCAAGCCGGCCGTTATCCTGAATCTTCAGCAGGCATCTTTTTTTGAAACCCAATATTTTTCCTACAAAAGCCCTTTCCTCGCAGCGCTCGAATACGTCCCTAAAATTTAATTTATAACACATTTCTTTAATTTAATTTTTCCTTCCCGATCGAGAGGGGATTAAGGGGATTTTATGCGCAAGGTATTTTTTATATTTCCATTTTTCGTGTTTATTCTTTTTAATATTATTCCAAACGTCTCATGGGCTTGTGCCTGCGGCTGCGGCATTTTTGATGTGGGGACGAGCTCCATGTTTCCCTCCGGCCAGGGAGGGATATTTTGGGAAGAGTACGATTTCATGGACCAGGACCGCAATTGGAGCAAGACATCCGGGGCCTCCGGCGATGACAATTCCGATAAAGAGATCCGTACCAGTTTTATCAATACAGGCTATCAGTACATGTTCAACCGTGACTGGGGCCTTTCGGTAGAGCTGCCTTATGATTACCGTTATTTTAAAACCGACAATGGGATACTCGGGGCGCCGGACATCCAATCCTTTGTCCATGGCGCTGTCGGTGATCTGCGCATCAAGGGTTTATATACCGGTTTTTCACCGGATATGACGACCGGCACCACCCTTGGTTTTAAGATACCAACGGGGGATTGGACCTATCCCAACTTTGACAGGGACACCGAACTGGGGACCGGCAGCACAGATGCGTTGATCGGCGCCTATCATCGCGGCGCCATAACCC
>CAZGOX010000549.1:0-1563 GCA_964527955.1 uncultured Opitutaceae bacterium
GCCGCGCGCCGCCAGAAGTGGATCGACCAGAGCCAGTCGGTGAACCTCTGGATCAAGACCCCGGACCTGAAGACACTCTCGCACATGTACCGCGAGGCCTGGCACACCGGGCTCAAGACGACCTACTACCTGCGCTCCCTCGGGGCCACCACCATCGAGAAGGCGACCGTCTCCGTGAAGAAGGAGACCCGCGGCGCCGTCAAGGAGGGGGCCGACGGCGGCCAGAATTCCGGGGACGCCGGCGGATCCCACTCCAAGGCCGAGTACACGGCCGAGGAGAAGATGGCCTGCTCGATCGAGGCCATGCGCAACGGCGGCACCTGCGAAGCCTGCCAGTAGGGGGCACTAACGGCCGCATTCACTGTAGACCCAGGCTGAACTGGGTTTGAGGTTGGGCGAAGTCGTTGCAGTGAGCCGCGATGCGTCTCGTCCGTTGTAGGTCAGCGAGCTTGCTCGCGCCCTACCGGAGCGCGAGCAAGCTCGCTGACCTACAATTGGAAGCGGCTCGTCGCGACGACTTCGCCCTACCTTCGAGCCAAGAAGGTACCGTCGGAGGCCCAGGGGACGGCTCAATCGGCCTTACAGGAACTTATGGCAAGGGCTCGTGCGCAAATGCATGAAATTTATATTGATCATTAGAAAAAGTTTTTGGCATGCTGGTGCCATGAAGTCCGGACTCTTGCACGCGCTTGCCAGCAGCGCGCTGTTTGCGGCGCTGTCGGCCACAGCCGGCGCGCAGGTTACCTTCACCCTGACGGGAACCGTGCCCACCGATGGGACCGAGCTCGCCTTTGGCTACACGTCCGGCGAGACGGTCACGTTATCGCTGAAGATGGCGGCGAGTTTCTCTAACAATGGTTCGAGTGGATTTGATCCGACGTTAGACTACTGGGCGGAAACCGGGTCGAACGGCGGGCTGCAGCTCTGGACGGATGCGACCGGGACCGGACTTGGCGGCGCCTACAACCTTTCCGCGCCCGACGGCCAGGTTGATGTGGCCCCGGAGAACTCCGATATGACTTTTCTTGCCCAATCAACCGGTGGCGGCATCGGATTGACTGCCAATGGGACGGAGCTGAAGAAAATCGACGTGGTTGTGGATTCGTCGGAGTTCCTGACGTTTTCGACCGGCTCGTACGTAAACCCGGCGACTTATTTTTCAGGATACACGGGGACCTATGTCTTGAGCGGGGGCGGCGGGCAAATCACCAACACGAGCTTGGCTCAAATGAATTTTACGCCAACCATCCTCACCATCACGGCCATACCCGAGCCCGCGACGTACGCGGTCCTTGCTGGGGTTGCGGCCTTGGGACTCGTGGTTCTGCGACGCGGCAAATCTGCAACGGTCGACCAGGACTAAATAGGGTTTGGGGTGGGGCGAAGGCGTTTCTGGAGAAGCGCACCGCGGTGTGGACAGGACGCTAGGAGCGAAGCGGACATCCAGCGAGCCGGGCTGACAGAACCGGATTCATAAGTACGCGGCGCTCACCTTCGCCCGGCGTAAAGCGCACTCATCAGGCCGATCAGCCTGGCGGCAGCTCTGCCCACGTGGGGCCCGCT
>CAZGOX010000550.1:0-1563 GCA_964527955.1 uncultured Opitutaceae bacterium
GGCTTTGCAGATCGTGATCGAGGAAAGCGGCGGTACGAGCGGACTTTCCCAGGCGGACGCGGCATTGGTCGAGAGCGCAGGTCCCGCGGGACCCCGTTCCTCCTTTTTCACCGAGCGCATGCTGGTCGTTCCAGCGGCGGGAATCCGCCTTCCCAGCCTTGCGGGAGGCAACGCTCCTGAGCGGTCGTGGACGCGCGAAGGCCTGGGCCTGTCAGCGGACGAGATCCTGTTATCCTCGGTCGCACCTTTTTCAAGGATTACGCCGGAATGGGCGGACTGCGCGGGTCGGATACTGAAGGAGGTCGCGGGCTCGAAACTTCTGGTTTATTCGAATGCGCCCGAGGATTCGGGCCAGTCGGGATTGAACCGAGTCTGCTCGACGCTGGTTTCCGCGATGGCCCGGCACGGAATCGCCGACACCCGTCTGATCATCTCCAACGAGCCGATTGGCGGTTTGCGCGAACTGGGCGCGCTATTGCGCGTCGGCGACATCCATCTGGACACATTCCCGTCAACCGACGCCGAAGGCTCTGCCCTTGCGCTCGAGTCGGGGATTCTCGTTCTGACATGCAGGCCCCCAGGGGGCTTCGACCCCCGCACATTCGATGCGCTCGAGAAGCTGGGGCTTGCCGATTGCGCAGCGCGCGATGCTCGGGACCTGGCGGACCTGGCGATTCGGCTGGGCCGCGACCCCCTGCGGCGGCAGGCGATGCGCTCGGCGCTGCCGCTCGCCCTGGCAGGGGAGGACTCCTTTCGGGATCCGGTGGTTTTCTCGGACGGCGTCGGCGAACTCCTGGAAAGGGCGTTCGATCTGGTTTGCGAGGGAAAGTTTGGAAGCCGGGGCGCCCGGCGCCCGCCCCTTGTTGTTGCGCCGCCCGCCGATCCGGAATCAGTCCTTGCCGAGGCCAGAATTCTCCTCGATTCCGGACTGTATGCCGAGGCTTCGGGTGCGCTCCGGACAATCCTGGCGTCCGATCCCCGCCGCACCGATGCGCGGGCCCTGTACTATGACGCCATGGTCCTGGGGGAGTCCGGCAACCGGGCGGCCCTGGGCCTGGAGGCAGCGGCCGAGAGGGGGGTCGGAGGAGCAAAGACTTGGCTTCAGCTGGCGAAGATACGCTTTGGCCAAACCGGCAAAAAGGGCGCGGTCGATGCCCTCAGGAAATGCCTCGGCCTGGACCCGCGGAATCTTGAGGCTTGGTCCTTCATGAGGACGCTGGCCGAGGCGCACGGAGAATCGAGCCTGAACGAGGAGATCGCCCGGAATATCGCGGCGATCCAGGGCGGCTCGGAAGGGGCCGCGGTCCGGCCGGCGCCGAAGAAATGCCTCTATTTCTCGCCCGTCGGAAAGTGCGGTAAGGACATCCTTTCCCGCGTCCTGGCTGTCTTTCCGAAAGACAAGTTCGACTTCCTCATCATCGCCTACGACGACACCGACCTCTCGGACTTTAGGGACGCAATAAGGGTCGTTAGCGACCGCGGGCAGAAATGGACCCTTGTCAAGAGGCACCTCACGCCGGAATTGGTCGCAAATTACGAGTATGTCTTCCTATGGGACGACGA
>CAZGOX010000551.1:0-1555 GCA_964527955.1 uncultured Opitutaceae bacterium
CGCCGTCCGACGATCCGGCGTTGCCCGCGGTTCCTGCTAACGTCGTCACCGCGCCGGAGGGGGTTACCTTGCGAACCGTGTCGTTTGCAGAGTCTGCCACGAAAATGTTGCCCGAACTGTCGATCGCAACCCCTTCAGGTGCGTCAAACTGCGCCGCTTCACCGGTGCCGTCCGCGCTGCCGATCCCGGCTGATCCGGCAAGCGTCGTCAGCTTTCCGTCCGGCGCAAACTCCAGGATCGTGTTGTCACCGACGTTTGAAACATAGACGTTGCCAGCGGAGTCGACCGCGAGCCCCCCGAGATACTTGATCACGGTAGCGCCGAACTCCGTTGTCACTGCGCCGCCCGGCGAAACCTCCCGAATCGCGTCGTTGTAGGCGTCGACCACCCAGATATTTCCCGAGCTGTCCACTGCAATGCTTGCGGGCAAGGAAAACTTCGCGGCACGTCCCGTTCCGTCCACGAAACCAGGCTGGCCCACAGAACCGGCCAGGGTTGTCACCACACCGCCCAGTGCAATCTTGCGTATCGTGCTATTGTCCGAGTCCGAGACGTACAGGTTTCCGGCGTTGTCCACCGCAACGCCCTCGGGAAGGTTGAACCGGGCTGCATTTCCGACGCCGTCGGCGCTGCCGGCCTGGCCCGACATCCCGGCAACAGTCGTAACCACCCCGGCCGGCGTGATCTCATCGATCGTGTCGTTGCTCTCGTCCACCACAAAGACATTCCCCGAACTGTCCACGGCAACCCCCGACGGCCTGCTGAATATGCCGGGAAGCGTCGTAACAACACCGGAAGTCGTGATCTTCCGGATATTGGTGTTTCCAACGTCGGCCACATAGACGTTGCCTGCGGAGTCCACCGCGAGGCTGCCTGGAAAGTCAAACCGGGCCGCGCTGCCTGTGCCGTCCGCATTCCCCCATTGGCCGGTCGCCCCGGCCAGCGTGGTCACCATCCCGGCAGGTGTGATCTTGCGCACGGTGTCATCCCCCCAATCCGCCACGTAAACATTTCCTGAGCCATCCACAGCCAATCCGCTCGGGTCATTGAATTGCGCTTCCGAGCCGGTTCCGTCCGAACCCTGCGGAGGATGCCCTGCCAGGGTCGTAAACGTATAGGGCGGCGCAAAGACGGCCTGGCCGAAGGCAGAGGCCCCCAAGAGGGCGCCTGAAAACACAAGGCAACGGCAAAGCACGCGAATCATGGTCATGGCAATTGGTAGATGGCGCAGAGGGCCACGCCGGTGCCGCCGTCGGCCCCGGTGACCTCGGCAGTGTAGCCGCCCGGCGGCAGGGTCACAAGCAGTTCGGAGTCCGCGGAGCCTGGCGACAGCACCGGCTGGGCGTACGCCGCGGCCGCTGCGTCGAGCAGGACCTGGCTCGATCCCCATCCGGTGTTGGAATACAGGATGACGTCCTTGCCGCCCTGGTTTTGGTGGATGGTGAGCGCCGGATGCTGGAGCACCCCGGACACATTCAGGTCGGTCAGCGCCGGCCCGAGCGCCTGGACCAGGATCGTGGACGACGTCGAGCCTGTGATGTAAAAACCACCGATA
>CAZGOX010000552.1:0-1548 GCA_964527955.1 uncultured Opitutaceae bacterium
GTCCTATTTCCTGACGTGGGACGGATTTGAGAACGATACGTCCGAGAATTCCGTCCCCTTCCTCAGGTCCGTCTACAACAACCCCAGGGTAGTCACCCTGGACCAGTTCCCCGCCCTTTATTCGGCCGAGCTGGCCAAGGCAAAATAGTTTCCGAATGAACACCATGAGGCCCCAACTGAAGACGGTACTAGTTGCGCTCGGTTTCGCTGTCGGATTGCTCCCGTGGTCGCCAAGCCTGCGGGCGCAGCAGGCCACGGCCCCGGCGCAGGCCGCTTCCTGGCATTTTGTCCAGACGGGGAAAATCGACTTCACAAAGGTCCTCCCTCCGCCCCCTGCCCCTGGTTCGCTAGCGGCGGAGGCGGACTTGCTGGCGGTCCTTCAGGCGCAGGACTTGAGAACCTATGCCGACGAATCCTGGGCCCGGCGCGTGGCCGTCGGGGATCTGTTCGATTTTTCAGACATCCTCGGGTCGTGGTTCTCAAGGGCGAATCTTCCCGTCACCGCTGCCCTGCTCGAGGATGTGGATGGCGACCTCGGCCCCGGTGTCGATGCGAGCAAGAACGCGTTTGCCCGACCGAGACCCTTTGTCGCTGATGCTCGGGTGCACCCCTGCGTTGAACGCCCGGAAGTCGGGGGACGATTTCAATACTCGTACCCCAGCGGGCACACGATGCAGTTCTTCGTCGAGGCCGCGGTGCTGGCCGAGATCTTTCCGGACAGGCGGGAGGCGCTCTTCGGCTTTGCAGGCCGCATGGCCTGGGGCCGGGTCATCGGCGGGGTGCATTATCCGACCGATCTTGTGGCTGGGAGGCTTGCGGCGGAAGTCATCGTCGGTGAACTGGACAAGAGCGAGGCGTTTCAAGGAGAGCTTGCGAAGGCCCGCGGAGAGGTGGGCACATTTCAGGCAGCACGGCAGGACAAGCTTTGAGATGCCACTTGACGCGGTGAGCCCTTTTGAACACTTTTGAGGCATGGCAACAATTCAGCTTCGGACACGGATAAGTCGCGACCTCAAGAGGAAGAGTGATGCCGTTCTCAAGGGAATCGGGCTCGACGCTGGCTCCTTCGTCTCTATGGCGCTGACTCAGCTCGTCAACCGGCACGGTTTGCCTTTTGCAGTCACAGAGTCTGACGCTGCCTACTTTGCCTCAGAATACGGCATTACTCCCGCACAAGGCGCGAAGGCTGGCGCGGTCATGCGTCGCGAGGCTGCCCGCGCCCGCCGGACTGGGAAGCTGCGCAAGATTTCAAGCTCGGCTGACCTTGATCCATGAAGTTGTTGGCGACGCCTCGCTTCATCAGGAGCGTACCGCCTGCCCGCAAGGACGAGGTTCTAACGGCGATGAGGGCCGCTGCGGCAGCCTATGGAACACCACACCTTCACTCTGGAGCGGGACTCAGGCGCATCCGACCCTTTATGGAGTGCCGTTGTGGGTTGGATCTAAGACTAGTCTTCCAACGCGACGGCCCTTCACTCGTCTTTCACCTTTGCGGAACACATGATGAGGTCGAAAGGTTCCTGAAGGGACATCGCTGAGCCAGAGGAA
>CAZGOX010000553.1:0-1535 GCA_964527955.1 uncultured Opitutaceae bacterium
CAGCGGATCGCCGGCCGACCCCCCCCTTCGCGGGGCGGACGACCTGCGCGGGAAGACCTCGCTGCGCCAATCGGCGGCCGTGCTTGGGCGCGCCCGCCTTTTTGTCGGGACGGTCGGGTTCCTCATGCACCTCGCACGGGCCGTGGACTGCCCTGCCGTCGTCGTCTACGGGGGCCGCGAGCCTCCGGAATTCACCGGGTATCCCTGCAACCATAATGTGGACTGCCGGCCCGCCTGCTCGCCCTGCTGGCAGCGCAACCGATGCGATTTTGGCCACGTCTGCATGGAGGACATCAGCGCGAACCGTGTGATCGAGTCCGTCGCCCGGATGCTCGATCGCCCGCGGGGGCCGCTCGCCGTCCAGGAGGCGACCCTGTGAGCATTGAGGCTTCCGTCGCCATGGAGGCGCCCCCCCGGCCGCGCCTCAGGGAGGACGGCGTCGAGGCGCTCAGGGGGCTGGCCGCCCTGATGGTGCTCTACTGCCACTCGCTGGCACCCATGACCGAGCTCGACCCACGCTACCGGCCCTCGGCGCTTTTTTGGAGGTTCGAGACGGGCCAGGGGGCCGTGCTCCTCTTCTTCGTCATTTCCGGATACGTGATCGGCCTCACGAACTCGGGGCCGTTCAGCCCCGGCCGGGCGCGCAAGTATCTGCGCCGGCGGGCCGTCCGCCTCCTTCCGCTCTACTGGATCGCAATCGGGCTGAGCGTTCTCAGCCGCCCCAGGGATTCCCTGGGGTCCGTCGTCGACAACCTGCTGTTCCTCCAAAACGGCCTGCCTTACTTCCATTGGCATGCCTCCATCCTCGCCAGCAACAGCAATCTCTGGAGCCTGAACTACGAGGTCGTGTACTACCTGGCGTTCCTGGTCGTCTGGCAGCTCGAATGGCGGCCGGGCATCGTCGCCGCGGCCTGCGGCCTTGTGTCGGCGCTCGGTTTCTTTTGGACGGCGGTCCCTGGGTTCCTGACATGCTACGCGGGTGGTGGCGTCTTCTGGTTCGCCGGCCTCTGGCTCGCGAGGCGGCCCCAGCCCATTTCCATCACCGGAGAAGCGGAGCCGTGGCCGGCCTTGCTGTTGCTGTATGTGGCGACCTGGAAGCTCAAGCCGACCTTCCTCCTCCTGCATCGGCTCGGCGTTCCGATCCCCGACCATTGGGTCGGTTTGATCTACTTCGACTTTCTGCCCGTGTGCGTGGCCCTGCTTGCGATTGCGAGCGGAAGACGATTCCGCGGCTGGCGGACGGCCAAGTGGCTTTGCCTCGCCCTACCAGCAGGCTACTTTGCCTGGCGCGCATCGCGCGGGTTGCTGTTCGAGGATCCAAACTTCCACGTCCCGCTGGCGCTGACCGTGGCGGCGGCGGCCCTCTGGTGGTGGCGCCCCGCGCTGGTTGGGATCGCCAGGATGGCGGCCGTCGGATCCATCTCCTACGCCATTTACATTTTCCAGCGGCCCGTACAGTGGTTCGTCCTGGACTGGATCCCGCTGCCCGCCGGGAGTGCGGCCTCGTTCAGCATCCGGATGGTGGTGTTCCTGAT
>CAZGOX010000554.1:0-1527 GCA_964527955.1 uncultured Opitutaceae bacterium
GATCGCGACCCGAAACAGGGACTTGCCGGAATCCAGGGCCGTTGGCGCACTCTACCTACTATTGGTTGCGTTTGTGGCGCTCTATGCGGTTTCCGTCCCGTACCTCCTGCACCTCAAGACGGAGGGTTACCGGCTTTCAGGCGAAGACGTCCATCGCGCGGTGGCCGACTTTCAGGCGAGACCGCAGGAGGCATTACACCTTCCGGCAAGCGTGCTCCTGGCCGGCCGTTTCGACGCTCCTGTCAAGATAGTGGTTTTCACGGATTTCTCGTGCCCGGCCTGCGTGCACTTCCTGGCGGATGAGGCCGGGTTGCTGTCGAGGTATCCCGGCCAGTTGTGCATTTCCCACTATAATTATCCCGTGGATGAGTCCTGCAATCCGCATATTCCAGAAACCTCTCATCCCGATTCCTGTGTCGCATCGCGGGCGCTGATTGAGTCGGGTGGCGAGGGGTTGTTCCCATTGTACCTAAAGTCTTATCTTGGCAACTATGGGCGCGTGCCGCATGGCGGATTCACCCCCGCAATGGCGGTTTCGCTGCTGCCCGAAGGAGTCGATGCTGCGCGGTTTGGGCAGCACATGGGATCGGAATCGGTCTCCAGGCTGTTGAGCCGCGACATCGAGCTTGGCTGGGCGTTGAAGCTCAAGGCGACGCCGACCATCTTTGTCAATGGCCGCAGGATGGAGGGAGCCCCTCCCTTGCGCGTCCTTTCGGCCATTGTCGATAGCGAGCTGGCAAAACCGGTTGATTCCAGGTAGATCCCAAGTGGTCTTCTGGGACGGCGCATTTCGGAGACGAGCCCCTCGCTCTTCCGCCAGGCTAGGGGCACTGACAATTCTCCCACAGTCCGCAACCGACCCCATGGATCGGCTTTAACTAATTCTTTTGAACCACGTCGAAGATGCGCTCGGCGATTCTCTCGTACCCCGAATGGTTCAAGTGGCAGAAGTCATCCGCGTACACAGGCTCGCGCACGTCTGCGAAGATCCTGGTGAGATCCGTGAAGTTGACCTTGCTGACCTTCAAGTCTTCCCCGGCCCTCAAAAGGTACGGGTACCCCCTTACGACCAGGCTCCTATACGGGCTTGCGTCCGGGGCAATCGTGCGCCTCTCGTCGGCGGACATCGGCTTGGAATCCGGAACGTACTGGTTCGGCTGCAGGAAGTGATAGTAGCGAATACCCCTGGCGGCGCACAGGACACCCATCTGCTCGGACGAGTTTTTCCAGACCCGGGCCAAGTCTCCAAATAGCTGATCGTCGCCCGCCCATTCATAGTTGGGCCCGTGCATTGTGAACGACCTCGAGTCCGCTCCGGACCTCGAGACCTCCTGTTCGGCCTCGGCGATGGCCCGTGTCATCCTTTGCTCGCGGAATTGCCATAGGAGGCAAAGGGTCGGACTGAGGTAAAGGCGGTGATGAAGGTAGAATCGGGCCCAGCCAGCCCTTGTGTCCCGCATGAACTCGATGAAACCGACCCGCCTGACATCGACCTCGGTGATGGTCTCGGCTGTCCTCCTGTCCCAG
>CAZGOX010000555.1:0-1520 GCA_964527955.1 uncultured Opitutaceae bacterium
TCCTGTTCCAAAATCCCGCCCTGCTCCTCACTTCGTTCAGCGCCCTTGCGCTCGGCTGCATTTCCTTCGGCTGTGCATCGACGCCCACGAGCGACAGCACCGGGCAGTATGTCGACGACACGGCCATCACAACCAAGGTGAAGAACGCCCTCCTGGCCGACAGTGCCGTCAAGTCGACCGAGATCAGCGTCCAGACCGTCAAGGGCGTTGTGCAATTGAGCGGATTCGTCGACAGCTCCAACCAGAAGTCCGCCGCCGAGAAGGACGCGTCCGCCACCGCCGGGGTGAAGAACGTCAAGGACGACCTCGTCGTCCGGTAAGTCTCGAGGATGGCAACGCGCCGGGCGTTCCTCCAACTCGGCCTACTTGGAAGCGATCCTCCCTTGGAGGTGGAACTGCAGCCGCACGATTGGATCCACCTTCAGGAGGAAGTATTTTGTGATGACCGGCAGCCCGAATTCCCGGGTGTCGATGGTCGCCGCGCCCTGCATGTCGACCTCCCGCCGGCTCATTTCAACCGACATCGGAAAGGTTATCGGCCGGTCGACCCCGTGAAACAGCAGCCGACCGCGCGCAAGGTACCTTCCGTCGGTACCCGGTTCGAGCGAGGTCAGCGTGAATACCACGTCGGGATACCGGTCCGCCTGCTCCCAGTCGGTCATGTCGCGATCGCGATCCGTGTCCCCGGTCCTTACCGTGGCAAAATTCATCCGGAAAACCGTCGCCGACACGGATCCGGTCTCCTGCGCAAGGGTCACGGACACCTCATAGTCCTGAAGCTTGGCAATAAAGGAGCCAATCGTCGCCTTGACGGCGATTTCGACGTCCGAATGGGCCTTGTCGACGATCACCGGGGACCCTTGTGCAACAGCGGCCCCAAGCAGGGAAAGCCAGAGAAGCGCGTTAGACTTGGTGGGCATACATGGGGTTCCGACGCATTTCCGGGGAACACGAGAGGACCAGGCGAGTGACGAGGTTGCGCCCCTTCAGGATCCATGGATTCTCCCACTGCCCGATCATTCCGATCCGCCGCGCCTTGCGCGTGATGGACGCGGTTCGCGGCCTGCGCCGGGCCTGATAGGAACGAAACGCCGAGGCCACGTCGTGGGATTCAACGATGCAGGCGGCGAGAACGGCGGCGTCCTCGATCGCCATGCAGGCTCCCTGGCCCACATTGGGCGTCATGGGATGCGCGGCGTCCCCCAGCAGGGTGACGCGCCCGCTTCCCCAGTTCCGGAGCGGCCTGCGATCGCGTGCATCGGTCCTGATGATGTCGTTCGTATGGGTGCCCTCAACCAGCGTGGAAATCGGATCATGCCAGCCCCTGAACAGGGCCAGCACCTCGGTCTTTCGAAGTTCGGGGGCATCCGAGTTAGAGGGGGGGCGGTTGTGCGTGGCGTACCAGCAGATGCGGCCCTGCCCGATCGGCATGATGCCGAAACGGCGCCCGGGACCCCAGGTTTCGCTGAGATGGCCCCGGGGAATCGCCCCGGTGTCGGGGGCTATGCCCCGCCAGATGC
>CAZGOX010000556.1:0-1511 GCA_964527955.1 uncultured Opitutaceae bacterium
TGATCAGGTCGAGCATCGCCTGGCTCGCCTCGTGGATCGTGTCGAGCATGTCCGCCTGCTCGGGGGAGAGCGGGCCGACCTTCCCCTTTCGCAGGGTGTGGACCAGGGCGCGGATCGAGGTGGCCGGATTGCGCAGGTCGTGCGCGGTCACGGAGAGCAGCCGGTTCTTCGCCCTGTCGTCCTTGTACAACTGGATCAGGCGGAGCCGGTTCCGAAGATGCACGCGGACCCGAGCCAGCACCTCCTTCTCGCGGAACGGCAGCGGCAGGAAGTCGACGCCGCCGGCCGCGAGCCCCTTCACCACCTCCTCCGGATCGCTCTTCGCCGTGGTGAAGATGACCGTGGCGGGTGCGCCGCTGTACGGGTTCCTGAGCGCGCGGCATATCTCGAAGACGTTCGCCCCCTTCAGGCCCACATCAAGCAGGACAAGGTCGGGCTCGAACTGCTGGTAGAAGCCGAGCGCGGCCTCGCCCGAGCTCACGTCCTCGATCTCGTAGCCTTCCAGGGCAAGGATCTCCCGCA
Organism: uncultured Opitutaceae bacterium; assembly: GCA_964527955.1. Classification (GTDB taxonomy): domain Bacteria; phylum Verrucomicrobiota; class Verrucomicrobiia; order Opitutales; family Opitutaceae; genus Palsa-1447. The sequence continues at coordinate 523 of CAZGOX010000556.1, forward strand.
GGCTGGCGACCCTTTCGCGGTCGTCGGCCGCGATAAGAATCTTCCGATTCTTCAGACCAAGCCCGGGATGGGAGCTGTCGATGGCCATGGGCGCTGAAGTTCTCACATCAAAGCGCGTTCAGCGAGCAATTTGGACCGGAAACGCGCGCCAATGCGGCGCGGATACCCCGCCCGGGACGTTCGGACGGGACGCCCGCGCTCACCTGCTCGATTCTTTGCTGGGCATTCATGGCGACCCGGTTTGACCTGTCTCAATTGGGGACGCCGCAACTGGCGGCGGCGCTCAAGGGACTTACGCAGACTGAAATGGACCGCCGTGGAATCGCCAACTCAAAATGTCCTCCCGAGTACGCACTCGCCGCCGCCATCGCGCAAACCGTGGTCATCCGCGGAACATCTCCGCTGCCCCACCCAAACGACGGGGTCCGACCTGGGATTCCTCCCTTGGCGGGGATGGAGCATGGATCGCAACTGCGCCTCCAAAGGAAAGCCCAGGCTGCCAAGAGGCTGGCAACCGCTTGGGTGTCTTCCGGTTCAAGTGCCCTTGACGCGCGATGCTGCCTTCCCCGTATGACGTCCTGACCTTACTTGTTCCATTCCTGTTACTTGCACATCATCGGTTCAAGCACACGCAAAGGTTGGGAATGCAAAGATTTGGACAAGGCGGCAGGCTTGACGACACTTAGGGTCGGACGCCTCGATGACTCCCCACCGGCCAGCCTCCGAACGCCGCGAAAACCGGGTCCGCCTTCATTCGAGGGGACCGTCATCGCCATTGGAGACGACTGCATGAGCGTGGGCCCGTCACCGATTGCCGCCCGTCTGGCGCCGATGACACTGCTCCTGCTCCTGTCGCTCTCAGGATGCGCAGGCATCGTTAGGCAGAGCTACAAGGACACGCCCGCCGGGCCGGCCGTCGCGCTTGCGCCCTATTCCGGGACGACCCTGGTCCTTGGCTCAATCGATCCCGATTCCGACGGCGCCCATCT
>CAZGOX010000557.1:0-1500 GCA_964527955.1 uncultured Opitutaceae bacterium
GCCTTTTCGAAGGCCGCGATGTGGTTGTCGGATCCCACGGCCACGCGGTCGTTGTCGTCGGCGCGGAGCGCGGACGCGGGAACGAGGCACAGGGCCATCAGCGCGGCGAGCAGGGAAGTTCGGGGATGTAGGTTCATGGCAAGGGGGTGTTGGGGCAGGTTAGCGGCGGGCAAAAAAGGTCCGGTAGGCTGCGGCGCCGACGCCGATCAGCGTGGCGTAGCACATGGCGACGAAAGCCAGGGTCCCGTACACCCACAGGGTCGGGATCGACAGCAGGACGCCCCGGGCGTCGTACAGCAGGGTTTCCAGTGTGTCCTTGGCAACCCCGAGCCACGCAAAGCGCCGGGCGACCTCGCCGGTCGCCTGGACGGTGCCCGGGTCCTGGAGGAACGTCATGACCGCGGCGATCAGGATGGCGGCGGCGGCGGCAGAGATCGCGAGAAACGTCCAGCGGGCCGCCATTGGCCAATGGGCATACGACTGGCGCCACCACGGCAGCGCCGCCCGGCGGTCGATCTCGGCCAGAATCCGGGCCTCGAGCGTGTGCGGAGCGCGGCGATCGGGAATGCCGTCTACCGCCCTTTGGACATAATCCTCAAGCTTCCGTGCGTCATTCATCTTCATGTCGATAAGGGGGTTGAGGCGTTCAGCATCTTTGCAAGGGCCGCCCTGCCGCGAAGGATGTCGGTCTTTACCTTGGACAGGGACACGCCGAGTTGCCGGGCAATCTCTTCGTAGGGCATATCCTCAAAATGGAACAGCACAAGTGGAACTCTCTGGTGATCAGGGAGCTTAGCCAGCGCGTCATGGACCCTGGCGCCCCGCTCCGCCGCGTCCAGACCCTCGAAGAAGGTCTCCGGTGCGGCGAACTCCACGTCGGGCTTGTCAGTCTCTCCGTCGGGGCCGCTCCTTCCCATCTCCGAAAAGAAGCTCCAGCGGCGGCGGTACCGCTGGAGGTGGTTCAACCCCAATCGCGTCGCGACGGTCTTGAGCCAACCGCCTGCTGACGGGCTGGATGCCAGCATGTCAAAGTGCTCATAGGCCTTCAGGAAGGTCTCCTGCGAAATGTCCTCGGCGGCCGCGTCGTCGTTGACGAGCCGCGCGGCTGTGCTGAACACCATGTTCTGGTATTGACGCATGAAGGTCGTAAAGTCTGCGGCCGGGCTCACGCCGGTGGGTTCACTCTGGACTGGTGGGGCATCTTTCATGTCCAGAACACGGTGGTTACGAGAAAGTCGCAGAAAAACACACCCGAATCCATCCCAACGGTGGCCGGCAATGGTTCGATTCGTAGGTCAGCGAGCTTGCTCGCGCGATTCGCGTATTCCGTAGGGCAGCGAGCTTGCTCGCGCTCAGGGTGGCGCGAGCAAGCTCGCTGCCCTACATATAAAGCCAGCCTATTCGTGGTGGTACCCGGGCTCCCCGTGCTCCGCGAGGTCGAGGCCCTCCTCCTCGTCCTCGGCGGACGGTCGCAAGCCGATCAAGGCCTTTACGCCAAAG